>CALJQI010000081.1 GCA_937980285.1 uncultured Gammaproteobacteria bacterium
CCGTTCCTGCATGCGCATGCCGATGGTGCTGGCGATGGCCTGGTCAAAGGTTTCCAGATCGGCGCCGAGCTCGTCGCGGGCGCGCTGGTGCCATTCGATTTCGCTTTGCATGATCTCGATCGCCTGGTTTATCTGATCCAGCGCCTTCTCCTTGTCGGCGGTGGCTCCACGCAGCGCGCGTTTCGCCCGCGACAGTTTCGACTTGATGCGATGGGTTTCGGTTAGCTTGTCGATTTCGATTTCGAGCAGCTTGATCGCTTCCAGTCCGTCCTCGGGCGATTGTGTTCGCACCAGTTCGAGCAGCGGCTCAAATTCTCCCTGCAGGGCCACGAGCTGATCCGTTTCGCCGATCATTTTGCGCATGGTCGCAATCATGCCGTAGCTGTCATCGACGGTTTGCCGATACTGCCGGCGAGCCCTGGTTTCCGCCTTGGCAAGCGTTTCGAATTCGGCACGCGCGGCCTCCCAGTTGTCGGGAATGCTGGCGGTCAACGCCTCGCTTTGCGTCTTCAGCTCGTCGATCCTGGCAAGAATCTCTTCGATGCGCTTTTCATCCACCGGCTCATTGAAGGCAATCCGCTGTCGATCTTCATTGAGATCTTCAATCTGCCTTTCCAGCTTGCGCACGTTCTTCTGGGTCTGGCGAACCTCGATATGCAGTGGCCGGTAAGCGGGCGAGAATTCCTCGAGTGCTTTCTCGCTAATACGAATCTCGTCGATCATGGCAAACACCTTGCCCGCCTGCCGGTAGCTTTCGTTGAGACGATCCTGGTACTCATCGGGCAGGTAGGCCAGATTCGCGGTGCTAATGGTTTCGATGCTCGATTCGATCGCCTCGCGGCGATTGTCGTAATCGACGAACAGGTAATCTTCGAGGCACTCCTGCAGCTTGGGATTGCTCGGCGGCGGCGCGGTCTCGGATATCAGGTGCGTCTTGTTCGGCAGGTAGTTGACCAGGCTCGGAAAAACGCCGGCGATAGCCAGGCCGGCGAGTTGCAGCACGATAAACGCCGCCGCGCCCTTGTAAATCTGTAAGGTGCGCACATCCCTGGGCGCGACACCGCGTAGATAAAACAACGAGAAGCCGAAGGGCGGTGTCAGGAACGAGGTCTGGATATTGAGGCCGACCATGACGCCGAACCAGACCGCGGTCACGTTCGCGCTGGGGTCGGCGAGCAGGATTGGCGCCACGATCGGCACCACGACAACCGCGATTTCGAGGAAGTCGAGGAAGAAGCCGAGAAAAAAGATAACCGCCATGACGACGATAAACTGGGTCCAGAAGCCACCGGGCAGGGCGGTCAGGTGTTCCTTGACCAGTTCTTCACCGCCAAAACCGCGAAACGCGGAAGTCAGCATCGCGGCGCCGAGCAGGATGATAAACACCATCGAAGTCGTCTTGGCAGTGTCCATCATGACACCGCGTAGCGTGTCTTCGAGCTTGAAGGCGCGCCAGGTTGCCCAGCCGATCGAAACCATCAGCACCAGTGCCGCCACGGCGGCGAGCGCAATCCCCAGCGCATCGTAGCTGTTGCGGATATTCTTGATATTCAGATTGAAAAAATTCAGCAGGATAAGAATCACGATTACCGAGCCAATTGCCATGGCCGCCGGGTAGTAAGCCTTTTTTTGGCCTTCCATGAGGCGGTAACTGCCCATCATCATTGCGCCGATAGCGCCGATGGCGCCGGCCTGGTTGACCGTGGCGACACCCAGGATTATCGAGCCCAGTACAATGAAAATCAGCGCCAGCGGAGGCACCAGTGCCAGCAATACCCTGGCGATAAACTTGTGATCGAAATTTCCCTCGAAGGGCACCGGTGGGGCCTTTTTGGGATTGATCAAGGCCGATACCAGGATGTAGAGCATATAGAGCCCGACCAGAATCATGCCCGGGATAAAGGCGCCCATGAACATGTCGCCGGCGCTTGCGGTTACGACGTCGAAGTCTCCAGGCATCGAAAATTCGCCGGTGGCTTCCTTGTATTCGGCCTTGCGCGTGGTCGCAGCCTGGTCCGCTGCGCTCGACAACTGGTCGGCAAGGATAATCAGTACGATCGATGGCGGAATGATTTGCCCGAGGGTGCCCGACGCGCAGATGGTGCCGCAGGCAAGCGATTTCGAATAGTTATTGCGCAGCATCGCTGGTAACGAAATCAGGCCCATGGCGATAACCGTGGCGCCGACTATACCGGTGGTGGCGGCGAGCAGGGCGCCGACGAATACGACCGATATACCGAGGCCGCCAGGGATGGGCCCGAACAGCTGCGCCATCGCCACCAGCAGATCCTCGGCGATTCGCGAGCGTTGCAGCATGATGCCCATGAAAATGAACAGCGGAATCGCGATCAGCGTGTCGCGTTCGACAACCCAGTACAAACTTCGGTAATTGGTAACCCCGGCGCTTAGCCACTGGTTGGGACCGCCGAGCACGAAATAGGCGTCGACGTTACCCTCGAAGACCCAGCCGCAAAAGGCGGCGATCGCAATCGTGGCGATTGCAGAACCGGGTAACGCGAACGCCACCGGGTAGCCCGAGGTCAGGGCGAAAACCATGATTGCGACCAGCAGGACCAGGAAATAGAGTTCCATGACTAGTGACCGCTCCCGGAAACCGCGCTGTTATCGTTCGAGATTAACTGGAAGTAGCTCGGGTGCTCTTCATCTTTGCCGCGACTGAGCATCTGGTTGACGTTGTACAGCAGGTAGCTGACGAACTGAATCAGCATCGTCACCGAGAATATGATCAGGAAACCGGCCATGATGTACTTGACATACATGCCGTAGCCACTCTGCGAAACCTCGAAACTGAGCAGCGGGCTATTGATGCTGTTGCCGCGTCCTCCCATGCCCTGCATCAGGATCACCCAGCAAATCGGCATGCCGAGGAGAAGGCTGCCAATGGAATCGAACAATGCTTTCTTGCGGCGCCTGAATCCGGTATAGAGCACATCGACGCGCACATGGCCTTCTTCCACCAGCGTATGCGAGCTGGCGAACAGGAACAGTCCGGCATACCAGAAACGCACCAGGTCGCCCATATAGGCCTGCTCGTAGGAAAACACGAAGCGCGTGATGACGATCAGGAATTCGGCCAGTACGCACATCAACGCCAACCAGGAAAAACTGATATGTTTCAGCCAGGCCGCGAGAAACAGCGATCCGACGATCAGGGGGTAATGCACGTAGGTACCGCGAAAAATTGGACGCCCCAGTTGCTGGTTCAACCATTCGCCCGTTATCGGTTCGAGAATGCCTTCCACGCGCAGGAGCGAAATCAGCATGTCGACCGAGCCGACCAGCGTTACCGACCAGAAGGCGAAACGAACGATATAGGCTGAAAGCCTGGCAAAGCGGATGCTGTCCTGCTCGAGCGTGCGCGCGCGCGTCTTAACCACGTACGCCAGGCTGGCAAACAGCAGCAGCAGGTAGACAATCAGCTGTCCCCAGCCCTGGCCAATCTTTGATTCGTCGAGCGCTTCGACTTCGAGCCCGAACCAGCCATAGTGTACGATCAACGCGTATGGCCCCGGCATTTCCTGCCAGTACACCAGGTAGTTGTTAATCAGGTAAAGAAAAACGCCGCTGACCATCGCGTAGGCGAAACCACGCGCTATCAATGGCAGGTTTTTCTTTATCATCAAGCGTTTAACAGATAGGCGAAAGAAAACGGAGCCCGCAGACTCCGTTTACTTTCGTATGGATCTGCGCTTACAGTCCAAGTACGCGGTTACGCTGCGCCACGTAGGCCTGATCGGAGATCTTGGCCCAGGCACCTACTTCACCGCGAGACTTGAGGAAGCTCTGGTGGATCTTCTTCGCCAGCGGGCTGTGCTGCTGCACTTCCTCGAAGACTTCAGCCGCGGCATCGCCGAAGCTGTCATAAATATCGTCGTTGAAACTGCGCAGCTTGACGCCCTGGTCAGATATCAGCTTCGCCAGCGACTCACCGTTCTTGGCGTTGTACTCGGACATCATCACCGAGTTCTCCATTTCGGCCGCAGCGGTAATGATCAACTGGTCCGACTTGCTCAGGCCATCCCAGAATTTCTTGTTGATACCGAGTGACAACATCGAGCCTGGCTCGTGCATTCCGGGGTAGTAGTAGAACTTGGCGGCTTCGTAGAACTTCATGAAGCTGTCGTTCCAGGGCCCAACCCATTCGGTGGCGTCGATCGCGCCGGATACCAGGTTTTCATAAATCTGGCCGCCGGGCAGTGATACCGGGGATGCGCCCAACTTGGCGAGTACGTCGCCGCCGAGGCCCGGGATACGCATTTTCAGCCCCTTGAAATCGGAGGCAGAACGCATTTCCTTGCGGAACCAGCCGCCCATTTGAACGCCGGTGTTGCCGCAAGGCAGGCACTTGAGACCGTAGCCGGCCGAAAGCTCATCCCACAATTGCTGGCCGCCGCCAAATTGGGTCCAGGCATTGACTTCGGTGAAAGTCATGCCGAATGGAACACCGGTAAAATAAGCCCAGCCTGGGTGCTTGCCTTTCCAGTAGTAGTCGGCTGCATGGTACATCTGGGCATTGCCCGAGGCGACTTCATCAAAAGAGTCGAAGGCCTTGACGCGTTCGCCAGCGGCAAAATAGGTGACTTTGATTCGGCCATCGGTCATCGCGGTCAGGCGCTCGGCGAAGCGCTGCGCGCCGGTACCCAGTCCGGGAAAATCTCGCGGCCAGGTCGAAACCATGGTGATTTCAATGCGATTGGCGGCGATTGCTGGTGCTGAAACCGCGGCTGCTCCGGTTGCGAGTGCGGCGGCGACGCCACCTTTGATTACATCACGACGTTTCATTTCTGGTTCTCTCCGTTTTTATGGATATTGCTAGATATATTTTTATAGTGGTCAGGGGTCTTGAGTTCTGGCCCCCTCGTACAACGACGCCATTCTGGGCTTTCTACCCTGATATTTCAAGTTTTAACGCCGATACGCTCGACACTCGAAGCTTCGCTCTGGTGCGATTTCAGCAATTTCCATGCGTGCAGGATATCCGCATTGACCGGCTGGCAATTCTCAGCCAGAAACCGTTCGGGAATGGTGTCGGCCTGCAGTACCGAGTCGGGGTGTCCTTTCGGGAAGAGGGCGCCCTGGTTGAAGAACAGGTAGCCTTGCAGTGGCGCATCGCCGACCAGCAGCTTGAGCGCGGTCACCTGGTTTTCGAGCTCGAACAGGGGGTTGGCGAACTTGAAGCTTTTTTGTTCGACCACCTGGGTCCACTCCGAAATCCGTTCGGCGCAGTATATGTTGCCGCCATAGGGCTTGTAACTGATCAACAGGATGGCATCACGGGTTAGCGCCAGGCGATCGATATGATAATAACCGTCGAGGCCATCCGCGCATACCAGGTTGCGGATTTGTTCACTGCCGATCCGCTTCAGGCTGCGTTGAATTCGCCATTCGCGCCAGTGTATCGTCAATCGCCTGCGATTGACCAACAGGATCAGGATCAGCGCAATCGCGACCAGGGCGATGACGACGATGTCCGACTCGAGATTCAGGCGCTGCAGTTGTTGTTTGAAATCCATGTTTTGAAATAATATCCGATAGCGCCCAAGATGCCATCGGCAATTGCCTTCGTCAATTGTAAAATTTACACTGGAATTTCTTGCCAGCGGGGTAAATTCGATGACCAGTCCGAAGTTGACCGTGAAACAGCTGTTCGATCGTGAAAGCTGTACCTACACCTATCTATTGATTGATCCCGATACCGGCGAAGGCGCTATCATCGACGCGGTGCTGGAAACTTTCGAGCGCGACATGCAGATTATCAACGAACTGGGGGTGGAATTGCTGTACGCGATCGAAACCCACGCGCATGCCGACCATATCACCTCTGCCGGAAAAA
>CALJQI010000082.1 GCA_937980285.1 uncultured Gammaproteobacteria bacterium
GCTCGAGGAAGGTTTACGCGGCGCCGGCGGTTACCTGCTCGATGGCGCCGGCGAGCGTTTCATGCTCAATTACGACCCTGACGGCGAGCGCGCCACGCGCGATATCGTCAGCCGCGCAATCTATGCCGAGATGCGCGCCGGGCGCACCACGCCCAACGGCGGGGTTTACATCGCGATGAGCCACCTGGGCCCGGCCGAGGTAGCGCGCAGGTTTCCCGGGATGGTCAAGCGCTGTGCCGACTGTGGTTTCGATCTCGCCGGCGGGCAGGTCGAGGTGGTGCCGACGGCGCACTACCTGATGGGCGGGGTGGTGGTTAAACCGGATACGCGCAGCGATTTGCCGGGACTGTTTGTCGCCGGCGAAGACGCCGGTGGCGCGCATGGCGCCAATCGGCTCGGCGGTAACGGTGTCGCCAATTCGACCGTCTTCGGCGGCATTGCCGGCGAGGAAATGGCCGGTTTCGTGGCAAAGCAGGCGACCTGGGCCGATGTTGACCAGGATGTGGTAGGTGCAGCCATCGACGAGTGCATGGTGCCGCTGCGTCAGCCCCGATCCGATATCAACTCGATCCGCCATCGCCTGCTCGATGTCATGTGGGACGGCGTTGGCGTGCTGCGTGATGCGCAGGGTATCGCGCGCGCGCAGACCGAGCTGGCGGCGTTGAAAGCGGAATTACTCGAGTCCGGTATCGGTGACGAAAACCGCGTGTTTGCAATGGGCTGGCACGACTGGCTCAACTTGCGCAGCCTGATCGAGGTATCCGAAGTGATTGCGGCGGCGTCGCTATCGCGCGAGAATTCACGTGGTGCGCACTACCGCGAGGATTTTCCGGAGGTCGGCAGCCTCGAGGAATCCTATTTTACTATTGCCCGTCGTGCGCGGGACGAGGTAGAGGTCGAACGCGCGCCGGTCGAATTCGCTATCGTCAAACCCGGGGAGTCCCTGATCGAAAATGATTGATTATCAAACCATCGAAGACGCGGCGCGGCGGATCATGGCCAACGCCGCGATCGATATCCCGCCGGATTACCGCCAGGGCATCGAGGACATGGCGAAATGGGAAGAGGGCGACCTTTCCTGTTTCGTGCTGCAAACCATGATGGATAACTGGAAAGCGGCCAGCGAAGACCGGCGCCCGATGTGCGCCGACACCGGCCTGCCGCGCTACTACGTCAAGGTCGGCAACGAGGCACGTTTATCCGACGGTTTTACCGGCCTCGAACGCGCGTTGCGCAGCGCCACCGCGTTGGCGACGCACGATATCCCGCTGCGTCCGAACCGGGTGCATCCGCTGTGGCGCACCGACCACAACAACAATGTCGGCATCAACGCGCCCGAAATCGACTGGAGCTTCGAACCCGACGTCGACTGGATCGACATCACCACGGTACACAAGGGCGGTTTGTTCGGCACCGATTACCGCATGCTGTTCCCGGGCGACGGCATCGACGGCATCAAGCGCTTCGTCCTCGATACGCTGGTCGCTTTCGGCAAGCGCGGGCTGGCCTGCCAGCCGGCGATTATCGGTATCGGGCTCGGCGGGTCGAAGGATATCACCATGGTGCTGGGCAAGCAGGCGGCGTGTCTGCGTACGGTTGGCGACCGTAATCCGGACCCGCAGATTGCCGAGCTCGAGCTCGAGTTGAAAAAACTCGGCAACAGCATCGGCATGGGGGCAATGGGTTTCGTCGGTAACGCGATGGTGGCCGATTGCCACATCGAGGTGGGCTATACCCACACCGGCGGCATGCCAATGAGCGTGCACGCTTTCTGCCTGTCATCGCGCCGTGCCACGGTGCGCATCCATGCAGACGGTAAATGCGAGTATCGTCACGATCCCCAGTGGTTCACCCCTTACATGCGAAGAGAGACAGTCGAATGGCCGATTCCAAGTCACAGCGAAAAACAGTCCGTCTGAAGGTTCCGGTTCAGGACGGGGATCTCGACGGGCTTGAAATTGGCACCGTGGTTTATCTCGACGGAATAATTTATACCGGGCGCGAAGGCGTTTATAAAAAGGTGCTGCAAGAGGGTAGCGATTTACCCGAGGGTCTCACCTCCCTGAGCAACGTTAATTTTCATTGCTCGCCCGCGGCCGCGGTCGAACCGGATGGGAGCTACTCGGTTGGTGGCGTGACCGCAACCGCGAGCTTCCGCTTCTCGAAGTGGATGGCGCAGTGGCTGCAACTGTCGAATGCCAAGATAATCATCGGCAAGGGCGGCATGTCCGCCGCCGACTACCGCGATATCCTGGTGCCGGCAGGCGCGATTTACCTGACCACAGTAGGCTACGGCACCGGGGCGCTGCTGGGGCGTGGTATCAAGGGAGTCAGGGCGGTTCACTGGCTCGAGGAGCTCGGTAACGCCCAGGCTATGTGGATCTTCGAGGTCGAGAACCTTGGCCCTTTCATCGTCGAGAGCGATCTCGACGGCAACAGCCTGTTCGAACAGCAGGGTAGGCTGGTCAACGCAAATCTCGAAAAACTATACGAGGGCCTGAAATCCCCCGCGCTCAGTCGTTACGGCGAAACCGACGATCGCAAGGACGAATTGATCTGACTTGCGGTAACCGGGCGATCATCATAGAATCAGCGCCCTAATACTTAAAAAATACGCAGATTGATCTGCGGCTTTACAACCGGAGGAGTTACCAATGAAAAAGCTATCCATGCTATCAATCCTGATGGCAGCGTTCTCGCTCACGTTTTCCCAGGCGAGCCTTGCGGCCTGCGGCGAAATCGTGCTGGGTTCCGCAATCTCGCTGACCGGCAAGTATGCCACCAACGGTATTCACGCCAAGAATGGCTATGAATACGCGATTCAGAAAATCAAGGAAAATGGCGGCGTCAAGATTGACGGTAAATGTTACAACTTCAAGGTCATCTACTACGACGACGAATCCAAGGGCGACCGCGGAGCAACCCTGGCGGAACGCCTGATCAGCCAGGACAAGGTTCAGTACATGCTGGGGCCCTATTCCTCGGGCATGACCAAGGCGATCGCTCCGGTCACCGAAAAATACAAGATCCCGATGGTCGAAGCCGAAGGCGCTTCGCGTTCGTTATTCAATAAGGGTTACAAGTACCTGT
>CALJQI010000083.1 GCA_937980285.1 uncultured Gammaproteobacteria bacterium
GGTCCTGGTGGAAACCCTGGCTGCAGAAATGCGAATCATCCAGCAGCCCGTGGTGATTTCCGAAATCGGGCGCCATCGTTTTAGCGGTGACGTGAAACAGCCCGTCGGATTCCAGGGCGCAGCCATGGCGAGCGAATTCCAGGTCGACGACGAAGTTGCCGGTTATATCCTCTTCGCCAGCGAGCTTCCTGCCGCGCGCGAGTTTTCCGATGTCGATATCGATATTTTGCAACTGATGGCGCAATGGCTGGGCGGTGAAATAGAGCGCAACCAGATCAATCAGCGCGCGCAGCAGCACCAGGCGCAACTGGCGCATGTCTCGCGGCTTAATACCATGGGCGAAATGGCGACCGGAATCGCGCACGAACTCAACCAGCCGCTGACCGCGATACTCAACTACAGCGGCGGCAGCCTGCGCCTGCTGCAAAAGCGCGGCGGCGACGACGAGTTACGCGACGCCATCGAGAATATCGGTAGCGATGCCCGGCGCGCCGCCGACATTATTAAAAGCCTGCGCGCGTTTATCAAGCGAGGCGAGCATAAACCGGAATCCTTCGCCTTGCGCGCATGCATAGACTCCGCGATGGAATTATTACGTCCACAACTGATGCAAAATGAAATCGAAGTCAGCTTTTCCTGTAGCGAAGAGGTCAACGAAATTGTGGCCGATCGCTTGCAAATCGAACAGGTGATGGTGAATTTGCTGGTCAATGCCGTGGACGCCGTGCGCGCAAGCGAACAAAAAACCAAATTAATCAGCGTCGACATTTCACGTACCGATTCCGGTGACGTTGCCGTAGCCGTTAGTGACAATGGCAGTGGACTGCCGGATGATGTGGTCGAACATTTGTTCGACCCCTTTTACACAACCAAAACGGAAGGCATGGGGATGGGACTTTCGATCAGCCGTTCGATTGTCGAATCTCACGGCGGCACGATTGAATATCATCTCAACGAGATGCGGCATCCGAGTTTCCGCTTTACCTTGCCGATGACATGAGCGCAGCAGATCACGAAGGCCACGACAAACAAACGGTTTACGTTGTCGATGACGATCCGTCGGCGCGCGATTCGTTGTGCTGGCTGCTGGCTACGGAGGA
Organism: uncultured Gammaproteobacteria bacterium; assembly: GCA_937980285.1. Classification (GTDB taxonomy): domain Bacteria; phylum Pseudomonadota; class Gammaproteobacteria. The sequence goes on from CALJQI010000083.1 coordinate 1,101, forward strand.
TATCGTTTCGAGCGCTTACGAATCGGCCGAAAGCTTCCTCGAGCACTGGCGAAGCGAATGGAGTGGCTGCATTCTGGTCGATGTTCGTATGCCGGGAAAAAGCGGACTGCAATTGCAGGATGAACTCAACGCCAGGAGTAGCCTTATGCCGGTAATCGTGCTTACCGGCCATGCCGACGTTCCGGTGGCGATCAGGGCAATGAAGCAGGGCGCCTATGACTTCCTCGAGAAGCCTTATTCCGACGACGAATTGCTCAACAGCGTCAAGAGCGCGCTCCAACGGGAACGGGAAATAAGTAATGCCGAAAGCGAAAAAGCGAGGGCGGCACGCGCGCTCGAAAATCTCACCGAGCGGGAAAATGAAGTGATGCGCCTGGTGGTAGCGGGTAAGACCAATAAATTAATCGGGGCGCAGCTGGGGATATCCGAAAAGACCGTGGAAATTCACCGCTCCCGGGTAATGGAAAAGACCGGCGCGAGCTCACTGTCCGAGCTGGTGCGTATTTGCCTGCTACTCGAAGCCTGAATCTTGTTGTCGCCATTGTAGGGGTATTCCCTGATTATATTTGCCGCCGGTCTGCAATAAGCTTGGCGCGAGTCAATGTATTATTGAGGAAGAATTATGAAAACGATTACAAGACTGATCATGACTACTCTGCTCGTATCCAGTTTCCTGGTGGCGGGACAGGCGGTCGCAGGCGAATATGCCAAGCAAAAGGTGGTTTACCATATCAACTACGATAACCCCAAACAACAGGCCGGCGCCTTACGCAATATCCAGAACCATATCAACGCGGTGGGTGCCGATAACCTCGATCTCAAGGTGGTGTTGCACGGTAACGGGCTGGCGCTGCTGCTGGAACCCGAATCGCTGGGCAAGTTGAAAAAGTTCAAGCATGCCAATGCAACCGAACAGATGACGGCGAAGGTAACCGATCTGAAGGGGCAGGGCGTTTCCTTTCACGTCTGTGCCAACACGGTAAGGGGGCGCAAGGTGGATGTCGAAAGCGATCTCTATGACGTCAGCAAAGACGATATCGTGCCCAGCGGCGTCGCCGAGGTCGCCAAGCTGCAGGCCGAGGGGTACTCGTATATAAAGCCCTGATCGAACCTGATTCATTGGCAGGAGTCTGATTGCCGGCAGGTCGCGTCTCGCAGCCTGCCGGCATTTTTAATTATCGGCTCTCGAAACGAGGTTTTTATGCAGGCTGTTTCGAATTGTCGCAGGTTTGCGCTGACGGTTTTCGTTAGCGCGCTGTTGACCTGCGCCGGCTCGGCCGTAGCCGATTCTCCGTTACTTCAGGACCTGAATTCCGATAACTATGCCACCATCGACGATTATCGCGAGCCGGGCAAGTGGCTGGTCGTCATGATCTGGGCGCACGATTGCCAGATTTGCGAGCGCGAGGTAGACGATTACCAGCGATTCCATCAGCGTCACGCCGACGATGATGCGAAAGTGCTGGGCGTTACCCTCGATGGAGAGACGGGTAAATCCCGGGCCGTCGAATTCATCGGCCGCCATCAGTTGAGTTTCGATAACCTGATCGGAGAGCCGGAAGTCGTTGCCGGTTACTATCAGCTAACCACCGGCAGCCGTTGGGTCGGTACCCCGAGTTTTCTCATTTTCGCGCCAGACGGCGAATTAATGGCCAAGCAGGCCGGTGCGGTCGAAGTCGAAATCGTCGAAAATTTTATCGCCGCCAATAGCCGAGGCGAATAACGATGGTGTGCGGATTACGGGCATTAGGCGTTTTCGCCCTGATGGTTACCAGCAGCAGTATCGCTGCCGACGAAGATTTATTGCCGCCGGTGGATATGACCCCGGTACAGGTATCGCAACATGCCTGGTATGTTGCCGGCGGCACAGGGGTCGCTACCGATAATTACGGCTTCATCTCGAATGCCGCCTTTGTCGTTACCGGCGAGGGCGTGGTCGTGTTCGACACGCTGGGAACGCCTGCGCTGGGTGTCAAGCTGCTGGCCGCGATACGCACGGTTACCAGCGAGCCCGTCAAACGCGTCTACATCAGTCACTACCACGCCGACCACATGTACGGTAACCAGGCTTTCAGCGCTAGCGGCGCGGAAATAATCGCTTCCGACGGCGCCAAGCGATACCTCGAGGGAGGGGTCGCGCAACAACGGTTGAGCGAACGCCGGGTAAGCCTGGCTCCCTGGGTCGACGACAGTACCCGCATCGTCAATCCCGACAGGTTTGTCCAGGGCGAAGAGCGTTTTAGGCTGGGCGAGGTCGACATTCGTGTCGTCGATCTCGGCAGTGCCCATTCCGAGGGCGACCTGGTGCTGTTCGTCGAAAACGACGGGGTACTGTTTTCGGGCGATATCATATTCCAGGACCGGATCCCTTTCCTCGGTTCTTCGAGTTCGGCCGAATGGCTCGCTATCCTGAACGACATGGAGCAGGCAGCGGTAAGTGTCATCGTTCCGGGGCATGGCCGCGCGGCGGAGAGCCCGAACGAGATCGTGTCATTAACCAGAAACTACCTGGCTTATGTACGCCTGTCGATGCAGCAGGCCGTCAGCGACTGGATACCTTTCGACGAGGCTTACGAGGCGACAGACTGGGGCGATTTTATCGAGTATCCCGCCTTTCTCGAGGCCAATCGGCGCAATGCCTATGGCGTTTACCTGTCGCTGGAACAGGAATCGCTGAACTCTCGATAACGCATGCTGCTCGGCTATTGTGAGATTACCGCTTGCGCGAGGATGTATCGGGAACAAATCAAGCATGGAGCCGGATTGGATCTAACGGCTACTAGCGGCCAGGGACGGCCGCGGGACGGGCCATGGATGGCCCATCGGAGCCGTTAGATCCAATCCGGTTCCATGGATCGAGGGGAGTACGTTAGTCAGGCAAGCATCTCCCAGACCACCGGCAGGATCGAGGCTACTAGCAGCAACGCCATTGCAAGATTGAATAATCTGAGGTGTTTCGGATCCTTGAGGAAACGCTGCAGGCCGGCGCCGAATACCAGCCAGACGCCGGCGCAGGGCAGGGTAATGATCGCAAAAGTGATGCAGATGATGAGCACTTGCAGGAAAAAAGTTTCGCCCAGCGTGGTAAAGGCCGCCAGCGCGCTGGTGCCCATGATCCAGGCCTTGACGTTGACCCATTGAAACGCGGCTGCCTGCAGGAAACCGATTGGCTTTGACTGACTGTCGACGCCGCCGTCGCCGCTGGTGGTGGCGATTTTCCAGGCGAGATACAGCAGGTAGACGACGCCAACGGCCTTGATGACTTCGTGGATGATCGGGTAGAGCTGGAACAGCGTGCCGAAGCCGAGGCCGATCAGCGCCAGCATGATCGGGAAACCGATGCAGATGCCGAGCAGATGCGGTATGCCGCGGCGCACGCCGAAGTTCAGCCCGGTGGTTGTCAGCATGACGTTGTTGGGCCCGGGCGTAACCGCGGCGATGAGGGCAAACACGACAAACGAAACGAATAGTTCCGGTTCTATATCGGACTCCTTAAGTCTCTATTCAGTCTTTTGTGAAGGTAATCCAGCAAGCTGGATGGTTGCGCTTACGATAGATGATTCGCGGGCGCGAGTAAAACCTGTCGAAGCGGTTACCACAGCCGCCGATCGTTTCGACATTGTTTTTACAAAGGCAATTCGATTTTCCAGTCAATAAGGTTAGACTTCCGGTACCTCGATAACCTGGAAACCCTGTGTCCGTCAGCCACGAACTACTCGACGTCGTCGATGAGGACGACAATGTCATCGCGGTTAGAACGCGCGGCGAAATTCACGCGCGCGGCCTGATGCATCGCGCGGTTCATATCCTGGTGTTCAACAGCGAGGGAGAACTGTTCCTGCAGAAACGCTCGATGAACAAGGATGAGCAGCCCGGCAAGTGGGATTCGTCGGCGGCCGGGCATGTCGACAGCGGCGAGGACTATCTCGATTGCGCGCGGCGCGAAATAGGTGAAGAACTCGGCATCGATGGCGCGCGGGAATTCGAGCTTCTTTTCAAACTGCCGGCCTCGGCGCTGACCGGCAATGAACACTGCATGGTGTATCGCTACCGCTTCGATGGTCCGATGGTGCTGCATCCCGAGGAGATCGACGAAGGTTCGTGGATTAGCCCTGAATTGCTCGATCGCCGCGTGGCGCAGGCGGACTCCGAATTGACCGAGGCGCTGTGCCTGATCTGGAAAAGGTATCGAGACCTCGGTCGCAAATCAGTGTAGTCGCCCCTGAATCGCCGCCAGCTCAGCCGGATTAGTCAAGTAAAGCCCGGTGCTGCCGAGAGACTGGATTGATTTTATCTTTAAATTACATAAAGTTACGATATATAATTAATTCAGTTTAAAGAAGTACGGGGTAACTTATTGACCTTTAGGTCTCTTCGGTGTTCGAAATGCGGGGTGTCATGGCTCCGACCACCTGGTTCCTGCTGCTGGGCCTGCTGATCGCTTCCTATCTCCTGAAAAAAGTGCTGTTCTAAATTCCGCTATACAATTTATCCTCCCGGCGTTTAAATAACGCACTGGCGTTATGGTTTCGCGGAGGATGACATGTCTAGAATTGCCCTGATCGTCGGCGTGGGTAGCGGCCTCAGCGCCGCCTTTGCGCGAGCGCTGGCGGCCGATGGTTACAAAGTCGTGCTAGCGGCTCGTAAAATCGACAAGCTCGAATCCCTGTGTAATGAAATAGACGCTCACGCGATCGGCTGCGATGCCAGCTCGGTCGATTCTGTCGCCGCTTTGTTTGACTCCATGCAGCAGTCGACGGGCCTCGCCGATGTCGTGTTGTACAATCCCAGCGCCTATACCGCCGGCGCTGTTACCGATCTCGACCCCGAACTGGTGTTGAATTCGCTGATGCAAACCGCATACGGCGCCTTCCTGGTGGCGCA
>CALJQI010000084.1 GCA_937980285.1 uncultured Gammaproteobacteria bacterium
GATTAAGGATTTGATTGGTTTCATGATTGGCTCCCTTTGTGGTTGACGAGGAGAGTTTTAGCAAAGGGAGATTAAATTTGAACCAAAATAAAATTTGTAGCGATATAGTCGCTATCAGGTATATTATTTATATACTTTTTCAGGATTATTCAAATGGCTCAATCCCAGGCCCTGGTACAAACATTGAAGCGGACGTTACGCGCTGCCCGCATTACCTACGCCGATATCGCCGCTCATCTCGGCATGAGCGAGGCCAACGTCAAGCGCCTGTTCGCTACCCAGTCATTCACCCTGCGGCGCCTGGAATCGATCTGCGAAATGATGAATATGGATCTCGGCGACCTGTTCAGCTTGCACGAATCGGCGCGCGAACGCATCCAGCACCTGACACGGAAACAGGAACAGGAACTGGTGAGCGATACCCGCCTGCTGCTGGTCGCGGTTTGCGTACGTAATCGCCAGGGATTCGAGGAAATCGTCGCCAGTTATCGACTTACCGAACCCGAAATCATTCGCTGCCTGGCAAGGCTGGACCGGCTGGGTATTATCGAGCTATTGCCGGGCAATCGCTTCAAGCTGCTAATCGACGAAAATTTCGACTGGCTACCCAACGGTCCGATCGAACGTTTTTATCAACAACAGATTCAGGAACAGTTTCTCGATGCGAATTTCGCCGCCGATATCGAATCGCGCCAGTTCCAGTTCGGCCTGCTTGGCGAGAGTTCCTGCCTGCTGCTGAAACAAAAGTTGCGCGAACTGGCGCGCGAATTCACCGAGCTGCACCGCTCCGATCTCTCACTGCCGCTCAACAGGCGTTACAACGTTGGCTTGCTGCTGGCGATGCGACCCTGGGAACTGACCGCATTCAAACCACTGCTAAAAGATGAAGCAGGCCCGCTCGGCCAGGGCTGAGCCGCGCAGCAGGACGGCGACCAGGCCCGAGCACAAACGCGATTCATACCTCAACCGGTAACGCGGTCGAATACTTTACCCGCTTGAGCACGAAGGTAGAACTGGCCGAACGCACCGCCGCATGTCTGAGAATCTTATCGTTGAGAAATTCGGTGTAGGAATCCATGTCATGCGCGACCACCTGCAGCATATAGTCGCGCTCGCCGGACACCGAAAAACATTCGAGCACGTGCGGCAGGCTCTGCACATGGCTCTCGAAGTCGCGACGGTTTTTGTCGCTATGCTCGGTCATCGCCACCATCAGCAAAACTTCGATACCGAATCCGGCGAGCTTCGGATCCAGCAGTGCAACTTTTTGCTTTATCAGTCCGGACCGCTCGAAATCGCGAAGACGCCGCCAGCAGGACGTGCGCGACATCCCGGTGGCTTCGGCCAGCTCCGTCTGGTTGCGAGTCACGTCGTCCTGCAAAGCCTGTAACAGGCGACGATCGCTTATCGTTAGTTTCATGGAGCAATTACCCTAATAATTCATTTGTTTTGAAACATTAGTTGCAAATATTTGTTTAATCATACATATATCGGGCACATTATTCACCCAATTCGGGCAATATATCGAAAATGATGCAACCGCTACGGAGTCAGCCATGACAGAAAAGCTCGACAACCCCATGGGCCTCGACGGATTCGAATTCGTCGAATTTGCCGCACCTGATCCGAAATTGCTGCAGACGGTTTTCCATGTGCTCGGCTTCGAGGCCGTGGCGCGGCATCGTTCCAAGGATGTCACGCTATACCGCCAGGGCGGCATAAACTTCATACTCAATAACGAACCACGCAGTCACGCCGCCTATTTCGCCCAGGAACACGGCCCGTCAGCCTGCGGCATGGCGTTTCGTGTCAAGGATTCCCACCAGGCCTATGCGCGCGCGCTCGAACTCGGCGCGCAGCCGATCGATATTCCGACCGGCCCGATGGAACTACGCCTGCCCGCGATCAAGGGTATCGGCGGTGCGCCGCTGTACCTGATAGACCGCTACACCAGGGGCAATACGTTTTACGACATCGATTTCGAATTTTACGACGGTGTCGAACGTCACCCCGAAGGCTGCGGCTTCAAGGAGATAGATCATCTCACGCACAACGTTTATCGCGGCCGTATCGACTACTGGGCCGATTACTACGAGCGCCTGTTCAATTTCCGCGAGCTGCGCCAGTTCGATATCAAGGGCGAGTACAGCGGCCTGTTCTCGAGGGCGATGACCGCTCCGGATGGGCTAATCCGCATCCCGCTGAACGAGGAATCGTCGAAAGGCAGCGGCCAGATCGAGGAATACCTGATGGCGTTCAATGGCGAAGGCATACAGCATATCGCGCTGTCCTGCGACAACCTGTACGACTGCTGGGACAGATTGCGGAAGCGCGGGCTCGAATTCATGACGGCGCCACCCGAGGCCTATTACGAAATGCTCGACGAAAGACTACCCGGGCATGGCGAACCGGTCGAAGAGCTAAAGTCCCGCGGCATTTTACTCGACGGCGCGACCGGCGACGGCGATCCGAGACTATTGCTGCAGATTTTTTCGCAGAACCTGATCGGCCCGACTTTTTTCGAGTTCATCGAACGCAAGCGGGACGAGGGCTTCGGCGAGGGCAACTTCACCGCGCTGTTCGAATCGATCGAACGTGACCAGATCGCGCGTGGTGTGATCGGCGACGACTAAAATCAGCGAAGAATTTACAGATGAAATTATTGCGGCTTTAAGTTAAGTTAAGCGGCTCGTTTCGCTTTCGGCTGAACAGCAAAGACAGCGCCACACAGCATTCATTCTCTGGAGGGAACTCAAATGACATTTTTCAAACGCTCAGCGCCCGTATTCGCTCTATCTCTTATCGCCCCGTTTACTGCCTATGCAGATGCATGGAGCTGCCGCCACGACAACGACGTGCGCGAAGTGCACATGATGCAAACAACGGATGCCCCCGTTCCCTGCCAGGTGGTCTATA
>CALJQI010000085.1 GCA_937980285.1 uncultured Gammaproteobacteria bacterium
AGAGGGTCCTGTTTTTGATGCCGGGTCTGCGCAAGCCTGAGCCTGCTTTCCAGAATCTGAATTTCCTTGCGCATGATACGCGTCAGCTTCGAGGGTCCGGTAATATTTTCGATACTGCGAATGCGTTCGTATTGGCGAATGATGTCGCGCATCGCGCTGGAGTGATCGATTGCCTGGTCGAGTTCGGAAAGCAGGCGAGAAGTCTCGTGGGCGGCATCCATGTTGTTTTGTTCCTTCATTGAACTTCCATGTCTGTGTTTGACGACTCGCACAGATTAACAAAAACGACATTACCGGGATATGGCGGCTGACCGACAAAAATGTAGGAATTGTCCTACGCAAACTACCCCTGATCGCCACCAGTGTAGTGTTCAGGCCAGTGCAGCTTGACTACCGGGCTGTCGCTGGCGTAGGTGTGGCAGCTGTCGAGAAAAGCATTGGAACTGCTGCGGCGCGCCTTGCTCTGGCCGAGCCTGGATTTCGCGCTGGAGATGGTCTGGATGGCAGTGGTCGCCACCGGTCCGAGCAATTCGGTCAGGTGAGTGCAGCCGCGGTTGGCGCCCATCGCCAGTTTGGATTTCTGCGTCCAGCCGGGTGCGATTTTGAGCCCCACCAGGTTGCGCGCCACCATCGAAACCGACTTGCAATAGTTATAGGGCGAATAATCGATAGCCGCGTCGACGTCGATGACTTCGAGATCCAGGTTGACGGTCAACCGTATCGATATGTCATGCAGGGCCTCGTCCGCCTCGATCCAGCCGCCGCGGTCTCGGTTCTGGAAACGGTAGGGCTTGGTATCGACGATTCTGCCCTCGATGTCCCACAGGCCATCGTCGCGCTGGTAACCCTGGCAGGTTACAACGCGGGAATGCGCCAGCTTGCGCGAAGCGGGTTGTGTTAGCGGCACTGAATTCTCCGGTTATATGTTACGACTGCTGCAATTGGGGCGAGACATTAGCATGCGACGTGCGTTCGCAAAAGCCCTTGCGCGAGCCGGCCAGATCGCCGCAGCGGGATTCGATCAGGACAGGGTGCTGTTGTCGGTAGATCGATGGGTTTCAGCTGCGGCAGGCGACCAGGTTGACCATTTCGAAGGCGATGGTAGCCGCTGCCAGCGAAGTGATTTCGGCATGGTCGTAGGCTGGCGCGACTTCGACGATGTCGGCGGCCACCAGGTTACAACCCTGCAATCCGCGAATGATATTAACCAGTTCGCGGCTGCTCAGGCCGGCGATTTCAGGCGTGCCGGTGCCGGGTGCGTGGGCCGGATCGAGTACGTCGATATCGATCGACAGGTACAGCGGGTTGTCGCCAACCCGATCGCGAATACGTTTGACCACGTGATCCACCCCGTGAGTCTGAAGCTCGTCGCAGTGCACGGTTTTGAAACCGAGTTCTTCATCTCGTTTTAAATCGTCCGCACTGTAGAGCGGGCCGCGAATACCGACATGCATCGAAGCGTCTTCGTTGAACAGGCCTTCTTCGGCGGCGCGGCGAAAAGGCGTGCCGTGAGTGTAGGGTGCGCCGAAGTAGGTGTCCCAGGTATCGAGATGGGCATCGAAATGCACCAGCGCCACCTGGCCGACCCGTTTGTTGACCGCGCGTAACAGCGGCACCGCAATGGTATGATCGCCGCCCAGGCTGACGATGACCGGCGCTTTCTGGTAGAGCTCGTCGGCGGTGGCCTCGATCTGTGCGATCGCTTCCTCGATATTATAGGGATTACAGGCGACGTCACCGGCGTCGGCGACCTGCAGCGTCTTGAAGGGTTCGGTATCGTAAGCCGGGTGAAAATTGGTGCGCAGGTGGCGGGACGCCTGGCGAATCGCCTGCGGACCGAAGCGGGCGCCGGGCCGGTAGCTGGTCCCCGAGTCGAAAGGTATGCCGAGCACCGCGACGTCGCAGTAAGGCACATCGCGCAACTCCGGCAGGCGACAAAAAGTCGAAGGACCGGCGTAGCGGGGTACGACCGTGCCGCTGACGGGTGGAATCGGGGGAGTATCCGCCACTGTAAAACCCTCGTTTGTGGATGAATTTGTTATATCACCGATATCTGGCACAATCAATTGCGGCGAAAACAGGGGAGAGAAGGTGACTGTCAGAAGCATACTGAAAATGGGCGATCCAAGGCTGCTGGAAGTTTCTACCGCGGTCGATCCCATCGACGCACTGGCGCTGGCGCCGCTGTTGAACGATATGTGGGATACGATGGCGGAGGCCAACGGCGCCGGGCTGGCGGCGCCGCAGATCGGCGTCATGCGCCGCGTCGTGATATTTGGATACCAGACCAATCCACGCTATCCAGACGCGCCCGCGGTGCCGGAAACGGTCCTCATCAATCCACAGATAACGCCGCTCGGCGATAGCCGCGAAGACGGATGGGAAGGTTGCCTCAGCGTGCCCGGGATGCGAGGTATGGTGCCGCGATACCGCGAAATTCGCTACCGGGGCTTCGACCAGTACGGTGAAACCATCGAGCGCGAGGTTAGCGGGTTTCACGCGCGCGTGGTGCAGCACGAGTGCGATCATCTCGACGGCATCCTGTATCCCCAGCGTATCGAGGATATGCGCAGTTTCGGTTTCTTGGACAGCCTGACCGAACAGGGGGTGATGGAGCGTCAGGCCTGCGATGACGAACCCTGATCCGCCAGGCCCGGATAGCAGCTTCGTGCTGCTGACGTCGCCCGCCAACTTTGCCTGCGAAGTGCTACAGGCACTGATTCAAAAGGGCTGTATTCCAGAATTAATCGTGCTGCCTGAATATCCGCCCGCGGCCAGCGAGCGCCGAGGCTTCACCAATCTGGTCTCCGAGGCCGAACCGGTTCGATTGCTGCAGCTGGCGCGGAATATCGAACTCGCCTACGCGCCAGAGGCCCGGCAGGCCGAATGCGCCGCGCTGATCGAAAGCCGTGGGATAGAATACCTGCTGGTCGCCTGCTGGCCTTACCTGATCGGCCCGTGTTTGGTCGAATCCGTTTCCCGGGCCGCGCTCAACCTGCACCCTTCGCTGTTACCGAAGTACCGCGGCCCGAATCCGCTACAGCAGCAGATGGCGGCCGCAGACCCGCGCTTCGGAACCACGCTGCATCGGCTCGACCAGCGCTTCGACCACGGGGATATCATCGCCCAGGCCAGCTTGCCCAATTTGCAGGGGCCGCAGACGCGCACGGTGCTCGAACAGTATTGCGCCAGGCTCGGCGCGGAGTTGTTCGTCGATGCGATTGGCTGCTTCGCGCAGTGGAAACCGGTCGCGCAAACGCCCTGAACGATTGCGGGCGATGGCGAACCGGTTTCAACGACGCCGGCCTTAAACGCGTGCATGTAAAGCGCGTTAATCGACCCTGTAATCTGCAGACCGGGTCGGTGTTCGGGGAATAGCATGCTAGTCAGGTTGATGGATTTCATATACTCTCGCCTGCAGTCGGTACGAGCAGCCGAGCGTTTTAACTGCGATATTTGATTTTAAATAATTATAAATTTAATCAATTACTTACATAAATAATTTAATGTTAATTGTAATCAAGTATGATAGCGCCTGATCAACTCGGCAGCGAGCAGAATTATTATTTTTCCCGAGCACTCCAAATGACGAATTCAAATTCTATCGAGTCGCAAATCGCCCTCGACCAGGCGCATATCTGGCACCCCTACAGTGCCATGAACAGCGAAGCGCCGGTTTATCACGTAGACTCGGCCGCGGGCGTGATGCTGCGGCTTTCCGACGGCCGCGAACTGATCGACGGCATGTCTTCCTGGTGGTGTGCGATACACGGATACAATCACCCGCGCCTCAACCAGGCCGTCGAACAACAACTGCGGCAAATGGCGCACGTCATGTTCGGTGGCCTGACCCACGCGCCGGCGATACAGCTGGTAGAGAGGCTGGTACAAATAACCCCGCAGGCGCTGCAATCGGTTTTCATTTCGGACTCGGGTTCGGTTTCGGTGGAAGTCGCGATGAAGATGGCGATTCAGTACTGGAACGCGAAACGCCAACCCGAGCGACAACGCTTCGCGAGCCTGCGCAATGGCTATCACGGAGATACCCTGGGCGCGATGTCGGTTTGCGACCCGGTCACCGGGATGCACAGCCTGTTCAATTCGGCGCTGACGCCGCAGTATTTCGTCGACCGGCCCGCCAGTCGTTTCGGTGAACCCTGCGCCGGTGAAGACCTTTCTTCCCTGGAAGCGGTATTGCAGCAACATCAGCACAAGATCGCGGCGCTGATACTGGAGCCGATCGTGCAGGGGGCAGGCGGAATGTACTTTTATTCGGCCGATTTTCTGCGCCAGGCGCGCGAATTATGCGATCGATACGAAACGCTGCTGATAGCCGACGAAATCGCCACCGG
>CALJQI010000086.1 GCA_937980285.1 uncultured Gammaproteobacteria bacterium
CTGCTGTGGAGCGACCGCGGCGAGGAACAGGCGCGCAACTCGCTGCGCCAGTGCCTGAGCGCAATCAAAAAATCGCTCGGCGAGGTCGCCGACATGGTTTTGCAGGTCGATCGCACCTCGGTCAGCCTGATCCCCGAACTGGTCGATATCGACGTTCACGAGTTCGAACGCCTCGCCGCCGAGGGCGGTTACGAATCCCTGACCACCGCTGCCGACCTCTACCAGGGTGAATTCCTCGAAGGCATTTCGATTCGCGACGCGACCTGCCAGGAGTGGCTCGACGGCGAACGCGGCCGCTTTAAACGCCAGTTTATCGAAATCCTGGCGAATCTGGCGGAAACCCAGCTGCTCAGCCACGATTACGGTCACGCGATCAAATCCGCCGAACGCCTGGTCAAACAGGACCCGCTCGGCGAATCCGGCTGGCGGCTGCTGATGCGCGCCTACTTCGACCACGGCGACCGCAGCCACGCGCTGCAGGCATTCAAGCGCTGCCAGCAGGCACTGCGCGAGGAACTCGGCGTCGACCCCGAAGCCGCAACCATCGAGCTGCGCGATCGAATCGCCGGCGGAGAATCCAAACCAGAATCCGCGCCAGCACCCGTTGCCAGTAAACACACATCCGCTTCGCCGGCTTCAACCGACCACAGTATCGCGGTGCTACCATTCGATAACCTCTCGGGCGATCCCGAGCAGGAGTATTTCAGCGACGGCATCACCGACAGCATCATTCTCAACCTGTCGTTGTTCCCGGGGCTGCTGGTCAAATCGAGAAATTCCAGCTTCGCCTTCAAACAGCAAATCAAGAGCCTCGGCGAAATTTCCACCGAACTCAACGTCGATTACATCGTCGAGGGCAGCATCCGCAAGTCCGATCGACACATCCGCATCACGGTGCAACTGATCGATGCCGCCGAGGGCAACCAGATCTGGGGCAAGCGCTATGACTCGGATATCGAAGACCTGTTCGATCTCGAAGAAGAATTGAGCCGCAGCATCGCGGCTACCGTCACCGGACAGATCGAATCCGATCTGCAGCGAATTGCAATCGCCAAGAGTGCCACCGAGCAGGAATCCTACGACCTGCTGCTCAGCGGCATTTACCATGCCCAGCGGTATGTCGGACAGGATGCGGTGATCGCGATCGATAAACTGACCCGATGCCTGGCGAAGGACCCAGACAATGTGCGTGCACACGTGTATCTATATATCTGCCATTCGATGAATTTCCTGGAGCGCTGGATTGAGAACTATCAGACTTCTGCCGAGCTGGCTTCAAAGCACATTTGCAGGGCACTGGAATTAGGCCCCGAAATGGCGCTGGTGCAGGCATTTTACGCTGAGTACCTGATCTTTTTTCGCGGCGAACTCGATCAGGCCCTGTCACATATCAACAAGGCACTCGAAATTAATCCGAATGATGCGGATGCCTTAACCGTCATGACGTTGTGTCTGGAATTTCAGGGAAAATTCGAAGCGGCGCTGGAAATGGCCGAGCGAACCTATCAACTCGATCCCTATCACCCCTGGATCGAATGGGAGCTGGTGGGTTCACAATACTTGAACGGGCGTTACCAGGATGCGCTGGATACGATTGCCAATGCCAGCACGCCGCCCAGTTTCACACGAATTTTCAGCATTACCGCCAACATCAAGCTCGGCCGAGCAGACGCCGCCAGGCAAGCGTTAGAGATTTTCCTGCAGGATTGCCGGCAAAGCATGTTCTCGGTGCCAAAAACAATCGACGAATGGTCAAGTTACATCAAGGACAACTACTCGTTTAAAGATACTCGGCACACCCAGGACCTCATCGATTGCATGCTACAGGCCGGGCTCGGGGACGATACTTCCTTACACCCGACCCAGCCCCGGTCCGACGATCACAGTATTGCGGTACTGCCGTTCGATAATCTGTCCGGCGATCCCGCGCAGGAATATTTCAGCGACGGCATTACCGAAAGCATTATTTTAAACCTGTCGTTATTCCCGGGGCTCAACGTCAAATCGCGCAATTCGAGCTTCGCTTTCAAGCAACAGATTAAAAGCCCTGGAGAAATCTCAAGAGAACTCGAGGTCGACTACCTGGTCGAGGGCAGCATTCGCAAAACCGACGAACGTGTCCGCGTGACGGTCCAGTTGGTCGACGCGACCAGTGGCAACCAGGTCTGGGGCAAACGTTACGATGCCGAAATCGAAAATCTGTTCGAGCTCGAGGAAGAACTGAGCCGAAGCATCGCCACCACCGTTACCGGCCAGATCGAGTCCGACCTGCAACGCATCGCCATCGCCAAGGGCGCGGTTCACCAGCAGTCCTACGACTTGCTGCTACAGGGCATTTATCATTCGAAAAAAAGTACCGCCGCGGGCATGGCGATCGCGATCGAAAAGCTGAGTCAGTGTCTCGAACTGGATCCCGGCAACGCGCTTGCCCATGCAACCCTCTACGCCTGCCATGAAATGAACTGGATCGATCGCTGGGTTGCGGATTTCGAGGCTTCCCGAAAACTGTGCAAGGTACACGCCAGCAAGGCCCTTGAGCTGAATCCCGAACTGGGCCCGGTTCAGGTCGCTTTTGCCGAGTACCTGATTTTCAACCGCGATTACGAAGAGGCCGAAACCCATCTGAAGCGGGCGCTCGAAATCAATCCGAACGATTCGCAGGCCATCGCCGCCCAGGCGCTGAACCTGAGCAGCCAGGGGAAATTCGAAGCCGCTGTGGAAAAGGCCAGGCTGGCACTCCAGCTCGATCCCTATCATACCTGGGCCCGATGGATCCTGTCCGAAGCGCAATTCTTTTGCGGGCTATACGAAGAGGTGCTGACCACCATCGCCGACACCGGGAATCCTCCAGGCTTCATTCAAATCTATAAAATCGCAGCCAATGTCAAACTCGGTAACATGGAGGCCGCGAAAAACACGCTAATAAGTTTCCTGCAGCATTGCAGCGAAAGCATGTCATCCATGCCGCGGACGCTCGACGAATGGCTGAATTACTCGCGCGATTACGCGCCTTTCGCCGACCCCGCGTTGAACCAGGAAATCATCGATGCCTTGCTACAGGCGGGGCTCGAAGAAGAAATGGCGCTTGAGCAAAGAAACGCTGAACCCGAGGCCTTGCCGTCGATCCTGGTGCTGCCGTTCAGCAACCTTTCCGGCGATCCGGAACAGGAGTATTTCAGTGACGGCATTACCGACAGCATAATTGTCAGCCTGAGCGGCTTCGACGGCCTTCAGGTAAAGTCCCGCCATACCAGTAACGCTTTCCGCGACAGCCCCAAAAGCATCGACGAAATCGGCGCCGAGCTCGGCGTGCGGTACTTCGTCGAGGGCAGCGTACGCAGACTCGGTGACAACGTGCGCATTACGGTGCAGCTCGACGATACCGCCAGCGGCAACCAGGTCTGGGGCAAGCGCTATGATTCTCCGCTCGACGAGCTGTTTGCGCTGGAAGAGGAGTTGGTGCAAACCATCGCCGGAACCGTCAGCGGGCGCATCGAGCACGACGCCAAGCTTTCCTCGATGCAAAAGCCTGCAAACGACATGCGCGCATACGATTACCTGATGCGCGGCAAGCATCTTCTCGAAAAATTCAATGCCGTCGACATCAGGAAAGCCCGCGAGCAATTCGTCAAATGCCTCGAAATCGATGCAAACAATGCCGAGGCCCATACGCAGTTTGCCGTAACACATGCCGTGGAATTGTTCGAGAACTGGAGCGCCGATCGACAGGCCTCGATAAACGAGGCGCAACATCATCTTCAGCAAGCGCTGCGGCTGGAGCCGGAAAACGCATCGACCCACGCCTATTACGCCGAGCACCAGTTGTTTACGCGCGATTTCGAGCTGGGCCTGTTCCACGCCGACCGCGCGGTCGAGCTTAATCCAACGCTTCCCGACACCTATAGCACCCGCAGTTACCTGCGCGCGATCACCGGTAAACTGGATGCGGCGCTGAAAGATGCCGAACTCAGCCTGCAGATCGATCCTTACCACAGCTACATGGGCTGGAACGCCGGCGAGGTTTACCGCATGGCGGGCCAGTATCAACGGGCGATCGACGCCTTTCGCTCGGTACCGCACATGCCACCGAGCGTACAGGCGGAGACCGCCGCCTGCCTGGCCGGCCTCGGCCTGATCGACGAGGCTCGCGGCGAGATGCGCAAGTTCCACCATCGGGCCAGGGAACAAATGGCGGTTTACCCGAAAACCGAGACGGACTGGCGCCACTACTGGTACCAGATAACGCCATACGAAAAAGATGAAGATTTCGAAATTTTCTATGACCAGCTGCTGCAGGCCGGACTCTGCGACCAGATCAATCAGGCAACGGAAGACATACCGTCGATCGCGGTGCTGCCGTTCGAAAACATGAGCGGCGACCCCGAGCAGAAGTATTTCAGTGACGGTTTCACCGAGAGCATTATTTTGAACCTGGGTTCTTTCAACGAGTTCAGGGTCAAATCGAAATATGCCAGCTTTTCCTACACAGACAGCAGCAAGACTTTCGACGAAATTACCAGGGAACTCGATGTTCAATATATCGTTGAAGGCAGTATTCGAAAATTTGGCGACAAGGTTCGCATCACGGTTCAACTGGAGGAAACCGATGGCGGCAATCAGCTCTGGGGCAAACGATTCGAATCCGAACTGGAAAACCTTTTTTCTATCGAGGAAGAATTGGTGCAAACCATTGCAGGCACGATTAGCGGACGCATCGGCAAGGAGTTGAAAAGCGCATCGCTGCACAAACCGGCGAAGGATTTAAAAAGTTACGACTATTTGTTGCGCGGTATCTACCACCTGGAAAAATACAATCACAAAGACAATTTAATCGCGCAGCAGCAGTTTCAAAAATGTCTCGAACACGATCCGGATAATGCCGAGGCTCATGCCTATCTGGGAGCTTTCTATGTCATCGACATCTATGAAAACTGGTCAACGGATCGGGAAGAATCGAAACACCTGATGTTGATCCATGCCGAAAAGGCGCTTGAACTGGAACCTGACAACGCCCGCGCCCATGCGTATATCGCCGAGACACTAATGATGCATCATGAATTCGATCGCGCGGAAGTCCATGCCGATCGCGCCATCGAACTGAATCCGACCCTGCCTGACGGTTATGCGATCAAGGGTTTCGTGATGGGATCGACTCGACGTTATGCGGAAGCGATAGAAAACGCCGAGATCAGTCTCAAGATCGACCCGCACCATCCCTACATGGCCTGGAGTGCCGGCGAGGTTTTTCGCGGCTGCGGTCAGTATGAGCGTGCGGTCAAAACCTTTCGTTCGATGCCCCATCGCTCGCCCAGTGTTTACGCGCAAACCGCTGCCGCTCTCGCCGGCCTGGGTAAAATCGACGAAGCCAGGTCCGAGATGAATCGATACCTCGAATCAGCTCGCAGCCATATGCCAAGCCTTCCGACGAACGAACGCGAATGGCGCAGCGTCTGGTACGACACCATGCCGTATCAGTATGACGAGGATGCCGACACCCTGTTTGAGCTATTACTGAAAGCGGGTCTTTGCGACGACCTGCCTGAACCGACAGACGACATACCGTCGATCGCGGTGCTGCCGTTCGAAAACATGAGCGGCGATCCGGAGCAGGAACATTTCGCGGATGGCATCACCACCGATATCATCGCGACCCTGTCAAAGTTCAAAAATATGCGCACCGTCGCGCGCTACTCGATCCTGCAGTACAGGGATCAGAAAACCTCGATCGCCGACATCGCCGCGCAGCAGAAGGTGCGTTACATCCTCGAAGGCAGCGTGCGCAAGAGCGGCGAGCGCATCCGCGTCAGCGCCGAACTGATCGATTCGCAAAACGATCAGGCATGCTGGAGCGAGCGTTACGACCGCGATCTCGATGACCTGTTCGCAGTGCAGGATGAAATTACCCGGAGCATCGCGCTGGCGATGAAGGTGCAGTTCGACGACGGCGAAATGGCCTTGCATCGATCGAAAGGCGCAACCAGTATCAGGGCCTGGGAATTGACCCTGACAGCGGTCGATCTGGCCGATACTTACATCCGGCAAAACGTTCTCGACGCGCGCGAGATGGTCAACCAAGCGATTCGTCTCGATCCCGAATATGCCTACGCCTGGATCACGCTGGGCTGGACCTATTGGCAGGAGGCTTACGCCGGCTGGTCCGACTCGATCGAGGAATTGATCGGCGAAGCCGAAAAGGCCAACCAGCATGCGATGAGCCTCGATCCGAACTACGGCGAGGCCTGGATCCTGGCCGGCATGAATCACCAGATGAAGCACGAGTCCGAGGCGGCGATCGCTGCCTGTCTCAAAGCGGTCGAACTCGAACCCGGCAGCTCCGACGTGCATGCTTTAACCGCCTGGGCCTATCTCGCCAGTAACGATAGTGAAGCGGCACGCAGGCACGAGCAAAGAATGCTCAATCTCTGCCCGATCCGACCCAACTGGTATTACGGGGTGAGCGGGGGAATCGAAAAGAAATGTGGAAACCTGGATCTGGCGATCGAACTCTTTCAGCAGGGGCTCGAGGTCGAGCCCGAAGCAGCACTGTGCAGGTTTCTGCTGATCGATGCGCTGATGGAAAAAGGCGAAACAGCACGCGCGCGGCGACTCGCCGAAGAAATCCGGGCGCTCGACAAGTCGATGTCGGGCAAGGGCATGGTACAGAGTAATTCCTATGATGCCGGGGAGCGCCAGCGCTTTCACGACAACCTGGCAAAATTCGATCTGGTTTAGATCCGGGCCAACAACCAGGTAACCTTTTTTTACCCCCAATCATTGCGAGGAGCACGCCGGCTGAGTCCTGAAGCAATCTTCACCGGCCAGACAAATCTGAGAAGATCGCCGCGCCACTATGTGGCTCGCGATGACATGTAAGGTTCAGCCTGGATGTTCAGGTCCCATGGGT
Organism: uncultured Gammaproteobacteria bacterium; assembly: GCA_937980285.1. Classification (GTDB taxonomy): domain Bacteria; phylum Pseudomonadota; class Gammaproteobacteria. The sequence continues at coordinate 6,905 of CALJQI010000086.1, forward strand.
TCGAGGTGAATACCGGCACGCAAATTCCTGTACTTCATGTCGGTGAGCTTGCAGTAATTCGCGCCCGGCGAAATTACAACCAGCGTCTCCGCCGCGATCGGGTCGAAGTCGGCGCGAAAATGTACGGTACTTTTGACCGCGACGATTTTTTGCTCGCTGGGCTCGATGCCGAGGTGGCGAATCATCGCCAGGTCGAGACACTGCGAGCGTGCGCTGCCGACGACCACGCGCACCTCCGAGTTGTCATCGACCACGCGCAGCAGCGCCATCTTGCCGAGTTCGGCATGCGAGTTCAGGTTCATCGCGCCGGTGAAAACGAAGCGGCCGTCACCGAGCGTTTCGACCTCGAATTTCCCGCTGTAGGCTTGCACGCCGGGGAAGCCGGATTTAGCACCGAGTCCAGTGTCGAGTATCGCGCCGACACCGACCGCGTGCGCCATCTCGGCGACCTCGGGATCGTAAAGGATTGCAATTACCGCCTGGCGCGCACCGTTGCGCACCAGCGATTCCAGTAACCCGGTGGTATCGGAGGTACCGCCGGCGCCCGGGTTGTCCTGCGCGTCGGCGAGTACCACCGGTTTGTGCGAATCGTTGCGCATGGCGCGCAACACGGCGTCATCCGCCGCAAAGGTTTCGAAATGAAAATCCGCCTCGGCATCGACCACCTGCCGGTAAAGCGCGTCGGCCGCCGCCTCGACGGTTTCCTCATCCACGCCATAGGCGACCACCGCGGCGCCGCATTCGGCGATATCGGCCGGCGGAAAGCCGCTGGCGAAATCGATATTGTTGAGGCCCGGGATCTGGCTGACGGCATCGAGCGGCGCGTAAATCGAACGGCAGGGTTCGAAATCGGTGCATTGCGACGTCAGCGGAAACAGGAATGGAATCTTGCGCATCGCCTTATGCAGCTTGAAACCTGCAAGCAACGGCTCTAGCAATTCGTAGGCGCGGGCGCCGGTTTCGGCCATGTCGAGATGCGGGTAGGTTCGATAAATCGTCATCGCGTCGCAATTCTCGACCATGCCGGCGGTGACGTTGGCATGCAGGTCGAGGCTGATCACCACGGGGATCGCCGGGCCTACGATTTCACGCACGCGGCGCAGCAGTTCACCCTCCCCGTCTTCGTAATGTTCGGTCACCATCGCTCCGTGCAGATCGAGGTAGACCGCCTCCAGCTCGGGAGCCTGTCGCAATCTGCTGCAAATCAGATCGGCCACGCGCTCGAAAGCGTCGCGCGTTACGTAGCTGCTCGGTTCGGCGGAGCACCAGCACAACGGGTGCAACTCATGGCCGGCGCGCTGCGCCGTATCGATAAATCCGCTCAGCGGGATATTGAGCCCGGCCATGGTCTCGACCAGTGCTTCACCGACGGTGAGTCCCGGCCAGCTGTCGGTGCGTTCGAAAGCCTCGAACGGCGCCAGGTGCGGCGCGAAGGTATTGGTTTCGTGCTGGAAGCCGCCGACGGCGATGATTGTTGTCGCGGACATGAAAATACCCTGTGAACATTTCCGTTCACAGGGTATTCATTTGGTGGCAAATTGAAAGCCTAGGCTGCTTTCGAATGACCGAGCCAGGCCTCGACTTCTTCCGAACCACCGATGAGTTCGCCGTTGACGAAAACCTGCGGCACGGTCGACTTGCCGGATACCGCGCGAATCGTGGTCTCGTTGAAGTCACGGTTGAGCACCAGTTCGTCGAATTCGATGCCGGCGTCACGCAACAGGCCCTTGGCGCTCACGCAGAACGGGCAACCGTCACGGCTGAACACGGTGACGTCAAGCGGCAGTTCTGCTTCGGGCGCGAGGTAATGCAGCATGGTGTCGGCATCGGATACCTCGAAGGGATCGCCCGGCAGGTCGGGCTCGATGAACATTTTTTCGATGACGCCGTCGCGCACCAGCATCGAGTAGCGCCAGGAGCGATCGCCGAAACCGAGATCGGCCTTGTTCACCAGCATGCCCATGCCGAGGCTGAAATCGCCGTTGCCGTCGGGCAGGAAACGGATGCGGTCGGCGTGCTGCTCGTGTTGCCACTGGTTCATGACGAAGGCGTCATTGACGGACATGCAAATGACCTCGTCGACACCATGCCGCTTTAACACCGGGGTCAACTGGTTGTAACGCGGCACGTGGGTGGAGGAACAGGTCGGTGTAAACGCGCCGGGTAAAGAAAACACGACTACCGTTTTGCCTTTGAAAATTTCGTCGCTGTCGACGTCGATCCACTCGTGGTCCTGGCGGGTTTTAAAAACGACCCGGGGGACAGCCTTGCCTTCGAGATTCTGTAACATGGGTTTCTCCTTGAATGATTGATTAATTCGAATAAAGCGAATTATGAGGAGAAGTTATTAATTTGTATATTTAATTGATTATATTATTTTAATAGTTTTAATCTATTTATAATATGCCCTGACCGAGCCGCCGGACTGACATGGATAAAAGGGTTTCAGTCGCTTCCGACATCGGTTGCAT
>CALJQI010000087.1 GCA_937980285.1 uncultured Gammaproteobacteria bacterium
GCTTTCGAGCACGGCATTCTTGGATTCGATATCGGCGTTACGCTCTTCAAGCTCGGCGTTCTTGGCTTCGATTTCCGCCAGCAGCAAATCCTGCTGCCGGCGCGCGGCCTGCAACTCGGTCATGGTGTTGAGCAGGTTATAGGTCATGCTGGCATACAGCGAGTAACCGATAATCAATGCATTCAACAAAGCCTGGTCAGATTCCTTGTACGACTTCAGCACAAATACCATGGCGCCTACCGGTTTTTGCTCCAGCTTCAGCGGCACGCTGATTAGCGCCTCGGGTTGCTCCTTGAGCAGCCACTGGTGCAGCTCGTCCTGTTCGCTGGAAAACGCCTGCAGGTCGGTAAACCACTGCACACCCTTGTTGGCAAGCAACTGACCGGTCAGGTCAGCGCCGATATCGAAACTGTTATCGAAGCAATCGAGCATCTGCCCCGCTTCGATACGCGCCGCCACGCTACACTCGCTGCCGCCGTCGGCGAGCAATACCGCCATGCGGTGGCAGGGTACGATCCAGCGTCCATTGCGGCAGACGCTAACCCATAAATCCTCGAGACTGCGCTGACGACTGAACGAAGAAACCGCTTCATGCAAAATCCCCAGCACCAGGAAAGTGCCTTCGCCCAGCGCGTCGTCGCTATTCGATAATTGATCGGGAGAAATCATCCGCAATCAGTTTTCCATCGGCGCCCGCAGGTCGCTCCAGGTAACGAGGAAATTGGCAAACGCAGCCACCATCGACGCTTCCAGTATCTCTTCCTCGTTCAATCCGCTGTCTCGCAATCGCTGCAGGCTGGGATCGTCGACATTATTGGGGTCCTGCGCCGCATGCAGCGCGAATTTCAACAACCGCCGATGCATCGGCGGCACCAGCTTCATTTCGGGGTCGTCGATACAGCTCTCGATCAGGGCTTTATCGATTCCCATGGACTCGAGCATGGCCTTGTACATATCGACGCAAAAACGGCTGTCGCGACGACTGGCAATCAGCATCACCATCATCTGTTTGACGCTAACCGGAAGCGCCCCTTCAAAAAGAATAGGCTTGCCCGCCGCCATGACGGCGGTGTAAATATCGGGCCGCATCGACAGCGTGGCGCTCATCACCGCCGGAATCGCGCTGCCCGCGGACCCCTGCATCGCGCGGTCGAAAAGAGCCGACGCGTCCGCGGCCCCCGAGTTACCGATACCCTGTTTACTTTCATTCATCGGATTGATTCTCGCTTTCCGGCCGGATACAACTGATATCGGCCCAGGTATTTATGAAATTGCAGTAAGCGCTCAGCGCCATGATTTCGAGCATTTCACTCTGCGTAACGCCATGGTCTCGCAGTGCCTGGAAGTCATCGCCGTCGATCTCTGCCGGATGCTGCGAAACCTTGACCGCAAATTGCAGAATCGTCCGGTGAGGCTGCGGCACTTCCGTCAACTCGGGATCGGTGACGCAACTGGCGACCACGGCCTGCGATACCCCGAGCATGCCAAGCGTGTTGCCGTGCAGATCCTGGCAATAATTGCAATTGTTACGCGCCGATATCGTGGTGGCGATCATTTGCTTGACCATCATCGGCAACTCCCCCTGCAACAGCATGCCCTTCGAGAACGCCCAGGTCCCGGCCAGGATATCGGGTCGGGACGACTGCGAGGTTAACCAGTGGATCGGAGTCTTGTCGCCAAATCCGTTATCCAGCATATCCTGGTAAAGTACTTTGAGATCCTCGTTATTCGCCGGATCTTCAACCTGGCTAAATCGGCTCATCTTTCCCCTCCTTGACTATTTCCATGACGGCTCGCGGACTCCTCGACGGCAGCGGAATTCCACCCGCAAGCCGGCTTTCGTATGGATTACCCGGCCGGGTAGATCTTGCATTATAGCAGCGACCATGAACCTGGCCGCCCGAGCCGAACTGTAGTATCTCCGGGTAACGGCTGACCGCTTCGGCCCAGGCATCGACTGCGGACGCTCGCATAAAGCGACCCATGTCAATGATCCGCGGCCGGCAGGGTGAAATGGAAACAGCAGCCCTTGCCTTCGCCTTCCGATTCGAGCCAGATACGGCCATCGTGCACTTCGACGATTCGCTTGACCAGCGCCAGCCCGACGCCGGTACCGTCGACCCTGGCATCGAGGCGTTCGAACAGATCAAAAACCCGCCCGTGATAGTCAACCGCGATACCAATGCCGTTATCGCGCACCGAACAGTGAACTTCGTCATTCTCGCGCCGCGCGTCGATTTCGATACGCGGCGATTCCTGTTCACCCATGAACTTGACCGCGTTGTCGACCAGGTTTTGAAACACTTCGCGCAACCTGCCCGGATCGCCAAGCACCGCCGGCATATCGGCGGCGACCTGCAGATCGATGCCCCTCTCCTCGATCTGAATCGATACTCTTTCGAGTGCATCTTTCACCAGGCCATCGAGGCTGCAGCGTTCCGGCGCATTCATTTGCCGCCCTATACGGCTCAACTCGAGCAATTCGTTGAGCAGCTGCGCCATCTGATCGGCGGCGTCGCCAATTTGCTCGACGTCGCGGGACATCGCCGATTGGTTTTGCGACTCGATATCTCTTTGCAACAGGCCAAGAAAGCCCTTGATGGTAACCAGCGGCGCCTTCAGATCGTGCGACACGGTGTAGTTGAAGCGCTCCAGCTCGGCATTCTGGTTTTGTAATTCGTTGTTCTTGGTTTCAATTTCATCGGCGCGCTGTTCCAGCTCCAGGTTTTTGGCTTCGATTTGCGTTAGCAGTTGACGCTGGCGCGCGAAAAACAGCGCGCTGACCACTATCAGCAGGGTCGCCAGGAACGCGATCGAGTAATGATTCAGGCGTGATACTTCGATCGACTGCTGGAAATCGTCGACCGATAACCCGATGGCGACGATCAG
>CALJQI010000088.1 GCA_937980285.1 uncultured Gammaproteobacteria bacterium
GTACCGGCGGCCATGGTAAAGGCCTTCGAAAACGCCGGCGGCAGCTTCGGTTCGCGGGTGCTGGGCGCCCTGGTGGCCGGCATCGAGGCCGGCGGCGAAGCCGGCCCGGTGCACTCCGCCGGCCTGCTAATCGGTGGCGAACCGAGCTGGCCGCTGGCCGAACTGCGCATCGACTGGGACCAGGATCCGATCGCCAGGATGCTGGCCGGGTGGGAAGTCTACGAACCGCAGATCGACGACTACATCACGCGCGCGTACAATCCTGGCGACGCGCCCTCCTACGGCGTCCCCGGAGATCTGTAAGTGAACAGCGAACAACTGCTTGCACGCCTGATTGCCTTCGACACCACCAGCACACGCTCGAATCTCGAGCTGATCGATTTCCTGCGTAACCTGCTCGACGACCACGGCATCGAATCGCAGCTGGTGCCGAGCGAGGATAATACCCGCGCCAACCTGTATGCCACTATCGGGCCGGACGATGTCGGCGGCATCATGCTCTCCGGCCACACCGACGTCGTGCCCACCACAGGCCAGGACTGGCACAGCGATCCCTACCGTATGAAAACCGAGGACAAGCTATTGCTCGGCCGTGGCGCCTGCGATATGAAGGGATTCATCGCCTGCGTGCTCGCCGGCCTGCCGCAAATGGCGGCCGAGCGCCTGCAAACGCCGATTCACCTGGCGTTCTCCTACGACGAGGAGATCGGTTGCGTCGGCGCCCGCCGGCTGGTCGAATCGATGACGGCTTTCGAGGTCAAGCCGCGCCTCGGCCTGATCGGCGAACCGACCAGCATGAACATGGTGCTCGGGCACAAGGGCAAGGTTTCGTTTCGGGTTACGGTCAAGGGCCTGTCCTGCCATTCGGCATACATCAGCAGCGGTGTCAACGCGGTCGAATACGCGGCCGAGCTGATTGCCTTCATCCGCGGCATGAACCGCCGCGTGCGCGAACAGCTGGTCGACGACAGTTACACCGTGCCGCATACGACCTTCCATGTCGGCAACATCAACGGCGGCACGGCGCTCAACATCGTGCCGCAACAGTGCCAGTTCGAATTCGAGATCCGCAACCTGCCGCAACAGGACCTCGACGCGCTGGTGCATGAAATCAGGCACTACGCCAGCGACGTATTGCTGCCCGACATGCGCTCGCGCCACCCCGGCAGCGATATCCATTTCGACGAAATCTCCTATTATCCCGGCCTGCATACCGACCCGGCATCCGCGGTCATCGCCTGCACGCGCGCGATCAATCCGATCGACGAAATCGGCGACAACGTCAGCTTCGGCACCGAGGCCGGACTGTTCGACGGACTGGGCATCAATAGCCTGATCTGCGGACCCGGCAGTATCGAGCAGGCGCACAAACCGGACGAGTTCGTCAGCCGCGAACAACTCCGTCATTGCGATACGATGATAGAAAATCTTGTACATCGCTGCCGTGAAACGGCAGAATTCGGCTAAAACACCAACAAGCAGGGGTCTCATGTCAGAACAACCCGGGCTCGACGTCATCGGCTGGCGCGAATGGGTAGCGTTGCCCGATATCGGTTTACCGGCAATCAAGGCCAAGGTCGATACCGGCGCCCTGACCTCGGCGCTGCACGCGTTTTTAATCGAACCCTATTCCCGCGACGGTCGCGATATGGTCAGGTTCCTGATCCACCCGATACAGCGTAACCAGGATTTCGCGGTCGAATGCCACAGCCCCGTACACGATCACCGGGAGGTAACCGATTCCGGCGGACACCGCGAAATGCGCTACGTCATTCAAAGCGGCATGCAGCTCGCCGGGGAAAGCTGGCCGATTGAGTTAACCCTGACAAACCGTGATACTATGCGCTTCCGCATGCTGCTGGGCCGACGCGCCATGCGAGGTCGATTCGTGGTGGACCCGGGTGCGTCTTATGTCAACGGCAAGCTGCGACCACGCAGGCTTTATGGCTTATAACCGGAAACGTATATGAAAATTGCACTTCTTTCGAGAAATCGGAAGCTCTATTCGTCTCGCCGAATCATCGAGGCCGCCCAGGAGCGCGGACACGAAATCGTCGTTGTCGACGTGTTACGCGCCTATATGAACATCGCCGCGCACAAGCCTTCGATACACTATCGCGGCGAACTTCTGGAAGGTTTCGAAGCGGTAATCCCGCGCATCGGCGCATCGGTGACCCATTACGGCCTGGCCGTGCTCAGGCAGTTCGAAATGATGGGCGTGGTATCGCTCAACGAATCGGTTGCGATCGGTCGTTCGCGCGACAAGTTGCGATCGCTGCAGCTATTGTCGCGCCGAGGTATCGGCATGCCGCTAACCGGCTACGCCAACAAGCCCGACGACATCAAGGACGTGATCAAGATGGTCGGCGGCGCGCCGCTGGTAGTCAAGTTGCTGCAGGGCACCCAGGGTATCGGCGTGGTGCTGGCGGAAACCCAGAAGGCCGCTGAATCGGTGATCGAGGGTTTCATGGGCGTCAAGGCCGACATCCTGGTACAGGAATATATCAAGGAAGCAGGCGGTTCCGATATCCGCTGCTTCGTCATCGACGGCAAAGTAGTCGCGGCGATGAAGCGCCAGGCGCCGAAGGGCGAGTTCCGTTCCAACCTGCACCGCGGAGGCACCTCCAGCCTGATCAAGATAACGCCGGAAGAACGCTCCACCGCGGTGCGCGCCGCGCGCATCATGGGGCTAAACGTGGCCGGCGTCGATCTGCTGCGCTCCAATCACGGCCCGGTGGTGATGGAAGTCAATTCCAGCCCCGGACTCGAGGGCATCGAGGGCGCCACCGGTAAAGACGTCGCCGGTATGATCATCGCCAACCTGGAAAAACTTCAACCGGGTAAAACCCGGACCCGGGGCAAGGGTTAGTTTAGCGCCCCCGCGGCGACCGCAGGCTGCCGCTGAAGGCTTCCCTCGCCGACCATGCTGCTCAAGGACTACAGTAGAAAGTTGAAACACAATGCGCGCTAAAAGCCAGGCGGCCATCGAAATAGCAGGCGTTACGGTCAAACCCGGCACGCGACAGTCAATCGATATCCCGCTTCCCAGTTTTTACACCCACAGTAGCGTCAATATGCCGGTACACGTGGTGCATGGACGCAAGCCGGGCCCGGTGCTGCTGGTTTGCGCGACCATTCATGGCGACGAAATCAACGGCGTCGAAGTTATACGCCGCTTGCTGTCTCACAAGATTATCGACCGCTGCCCCGGCACCCTGATTACGATCCCGGTGATCAACGTCTACGGTTTTGTCTC
>CALJQI010000089.1 GCA_937980285.1 uncultured Gammaproteobacteria bacterium
CGCAAGCACTCGCGCCGGCAGATGGGTCACCGCCAGAGCTACACTGAAATCGAAGTAACCGATATCAAGGCATAGGGTTTAGACAATGGCACATAAAAAAGCAGCGGGCAGTACCCGCAACGGTCGCGATTCGGAATCCAAGCGCCTGGGCGTAAAGAAGTTCGGCGGCGAAGTGGTTATTCCGGGCAACATCCTCGTGCGTCAGCGCGGCACCAAGTTCCATCCCGGAGACAACGTCGGTTGCGGCAAGGACCACACGCTCTACGCCAAATCTGAAGGCAAAGTCGAATTCAAGGTCAAGGGACGCCACAACCGCACTTTCGTCAGCGTGGTTAACTAAGCCTGGACCAGGTCAAGCAAGACTTCGAAAGCCTCGCCCTCGCGAGGCTTTTTTGTTTTCGGATGGTATGATCCCGCGATGAAATTTATCGATGAAGCCAATATTTTCGTAAAGGCCGGCGATGGCGGTAACGGCATCGTCAGTTTCCGCCGCGAGAAATATATTCCGATGGGCGGCCCCGACGGCGGCGACGGCGGCGACGGCGGCTCGGTTTACGTGGTCGGCTCCAAGGATTTGAATACGCTGTCCGATTTTCGCCATACCCGCCGGTTCGTCGCAAAGCGCGGCGCCAACGGTCAGGGCAAGAACAAGACCGGGCACAAGGGCGAGGATATAGTCATCGAAGTGCCGCTGGGCACGATGATAACCACGCTGGACCAGGGTGAGTTGATCGCCGACGTGGCTTCTGAGTCGGAGCCGGTGCTGATCGCGCGCGGCGGTTTCCACGGGCTCGGCAATACACGCTACAAGAGTTCCACCAACCGTGCGCCGCGGCAATGCAGCCGCGGCAGCAAGGGCGAGCAATTCGACCTCAAGCTCGAGCTCAAGGTGATTGCCGATGTCGGTCTGCTGGGCATGCCCAATGCCGGCAAATCGACTTTCATCCGCTCGGTATCCGCCGCCCGACCCAAGGTCGCCGATTACCCGTTCACCACGCTGCACCCGAACCTGGGCGTGGTCAGCGTTTCCAGGCACCGCAGTTTCGTGATCGCCGATATCCCGGGGCTGATCGAGGGCGCCGCCGAGGGCGTCGGTCTCGGTATCCAGTTCCTCAAGCATTTGCAGCGCACGCGCCTGTTGCTGCATATAATCGACGTCATGCCCGATGCCAGCGCCGATTCGGCGGTCGATTCGGCGCGCAAAATCCTGCGCGAACTCGAGTCTTACGACGAATCGCTGTATCAGAAACCGCGTTGGCTGGTGCTGAACAAGCTCGATCTGGTGGCCGAGGACGAGCGACAGGACGTCGTCGACGAAATTACCGCCGGGCTCGACTGGTCGGGTCCGGTGCATGCGATCAGCGCGCTCAACAAGCAGGGCGTCGATCGGCTTTGCCACGATATTATGAGCTTCCTGGAAGACAATGAATCGATATAAAAAAGTCGTCGTCAAGATCGGTTCCGCGCTGCTGACCGCGGGTGGCAAGGGTCTCGACCGCGACGTAATCACCGCCTGGGCGGAACAGATGGCGCAACTGCGCGCCGAAGGCGTCGACGTGGTGCTGGTGTCATCCGGTTCGATCGCCGAGGGCATCACCCGGCTCGGCTTGAAATCGCGTCCGCGCAACCTGTCCGAGCTGCAGGCGACCGCTGCAGTGGGCCAGATGGGGCTGGTGCAAGCCTACGAAGCCTGTTTCCAGGCGCATGGCATTCATAGCGCGCAAATCCTGTTAACCCATGCCGACCTGTCCAATCGCAAGCGCTATCTGAACGCGCGCGCCACGCTGCGTGCGCTGCTGGGATTCGGCACAGTGCCGGTAATCAATGAAAACGACAGCGTGTCCAACGAGGAAATCCGCTTCGGCGACAACGATACGCTCGGCGCGCTGGTGGCCAACCTGATCGAGGCCGATCTGCTGATCATTCTGACCGACCAGCAGGGCCTGTTCGATGCCAACCCGGCCGACAATCCCGACGCACGACTGATCGAGCGCGCCGATGCGCGCGATCCGAAGCTGGTCGAATACGCTGGCCCGAGCAGCGGTGATCTGGGCCGCGGCGGAATGCAGACCAAGGTCAGCGCGGCCCAGCTGGCGGCGCGCTCAGGCACGCACACCGTGATCGTCTCCGGCAAGCTGGACAACGTGATAACACGCGTGGTGCAGGGCGAGCCGCTCGGCAGTTTCCTGGAGGCGAGCGAAGGCCACATGGCGGCGCGCAAGCAATGGCTGGCCGGGCACATGCGCTGTGCCGGCGAGTTGATCCTGGACGATGGCGCGGTCGACGTGCTGCTCAACCGCAACGCCTCGCTGTTGCCGATCGGGGTCAAGGCGGTCAAGGGCGTGTTCAATCGCGGCGAAGTGGTTGCCTGCCTGGCGCCGGATGGCGCCGAGATCGCGCGCGGGCTGGTCAATTACCCGTCTGACGAATGCAAGCAGATCATCGGCAAGGACAGCCGGCAGATTCCGCAGATTCTCGGTTACCAGGACGACCCTGAACTGATCAATCGCGAAAACCTGATTTTGACGAAGGTCTAGGCCATGAATCGAAAAGTAGTCGCCTTCGCCGCCAGTAGCAGCAGCCGATCGATCAACCGGCAACTGGTTACCTATGCCAGCGGATTGCTTGCGAATGCGCAGGTCGAAGTGCTCGACCTCAATGACTTCGAGCTGCCATTGTTCAGCGTCGACCGCGAAGACGAACTGGGCCAGCCGCCGCAGGCGCTGGCTTTTTTACAAAAACTGAACCAGGCCGACGGTATCATTATTTCGTTTGCCGAACACAATGGCGCCTATAGCGCCGCCTACAAAAACCTGTACGACTGGGTTTCGCGTATTCAACCCAGGGTCTATCAGGACAAGCCCATGGTTTTGCTGTCGACCTCGCCCGGTGGACGCGGCGGCAAGTCGGTGATGGAGCTGGCGCTGTCGCAGATTCCGCGCTTTGGCGGGCAGATCAGGGCCAGCCTGTCGTTACCGTCGTTCATGGATAACTTCGATAGCGCCAGCGGCCGCGTCAGCAATCCCGAGCTGGCGGCCGAAGTCGAGGCCGCGGTCAAAAGCCTGTTCGAGTCATGAACGATAGAGCCGTTTCGTTGTTTATTCCGCATGGCGGTGGGCCGTTCCCGCTGATGGGCGATCCGGCGCACGCCGGGCTGACTCGCTTCCTGAAAGCCTGGCCCGCCAGCATCGCCAGGCCCGAGGCTATCGTTGTAATCAGCGCGCACTGGGAAGAGCCGGTGGTTTCGATCACGGCCTCGGCCGCGCCCGGGATGCTGTTCGATTACTACGGGTTCCCACCCGAAACCTACGACTATCGTTACCCGGCGCCGGGTCACCCTGGCCTCGCGCAGCGGCTGCAGAAACTGCTGCTGCAGTCGGGTATCGAGGCCAGTCTCGATCATCAAAGGGGGTATGATCACGGGCTTTTCGTGCCGCTGATATTGATGTATCCCGAAGCCGAAATTCCCTGTGTCCAGGTTTCGCTCGCGGCCAGCCTCGACGCCGCCGAGCATATACGTATCGGCAAGGCGATGGCCGCGCTCAGGCAGGAAAACCTGTTATTCCTGGGATCGGGTTTTTCATTCCACAATATGCAGGCGTTGATGCGCAAGCGCGACGAGTCGATCGATCCGCGTAACCAGCAGTTCGAAAGCTGGCTGGCTCGGACCTGCAGCGATCC
>CALJQI010000090.1 GCA_937980285.1 uncultured Gammaproteobacteria bacterium
GCTGCTTCTTGTTATAGCCTTTCTGATCGAGATAGCCACCATGTATCATATCGCCGAGATCGCCCGAGCGTCGAGCCTCGGCCGCCTCGACGCCGGCCTCGATAAACGCACGGATTTGATCTTGCGCCGAATCGCCGCCGCTCCAGCCATGCAGCAGAACACCGGCAGCTAGTAACAGTACCGCCGCCAGCGACCTGATATCGCTAATTGTCGTAGCGAGGCGGAGCAACCTTGAGTACTTCCTCGATCGTCGTCATGCCGCGCGCTACCTTTTGCGCGCCCGCCAGGTTGAGCGGCTTCATACCCTGACGAATCGCCGCCTTGCGAAAATTGATCAGGTCGAATTTATCGTCGATTTCCTGCTTCAGGGCATCACTTAGCGGCATCATTTCGTAGATGCCGACACGACCGATAAATCCGGTCTGGCGGCATTCGAGGCAACCTTCGGCCGCGGCGATTTTCTCGGGTGGCGAGGTGGTCCAGGGCTTGATCAGGGCTTGCCAGTCGGGCAGCTTAAAGCTGCTTTCGTGCTTGCAGTGCGGGCAAAGGGTACGCACCAGCCGTTGCGCGACCACGCCGATCAGGGTTGCGCTAATCAGGTAAGAAGGCACCCCGATTTCGACCAGGCGCGCGATCGCGGACGGGGCGTCGTTGGTGTGCAGCGTGGATAACACCAGGTGCCCGGTAAGGGCTGCCTGTACCGCCATTTCAGCGGTTTCACGGTCGCGAATCTCGCCCACCATGATGATATCCGGGTCCTGCCGCAGCAGGGTTTTGACGCCGGTGGCGAAATCCAGGTCGATATTGTGCTGTACCTGCATCTGGTTGAAACTGGGCTCGATCAGTTCGATCGGATCCTCGATGGTGCACACGTTCACTTCCGGCGTGGCGAGATGCTTGAGGCTGGTATAAAGCGTTGTGGTTTTACCCGAACCCGTCGGGCCGGTAACCAGGATGATGCCGTAAGGCCGCGAAATCATGTCGTTCCAGGTTTCGGACTCTTTCTTTTCCAGGCCCAGCGCGGCGAAATTTTTCACCAGCACTTCCGGATCGAAAATCCGCAGTACCAGCTTTTCACCGAAGGCGGTGGGCATGCTCGACAAACGCAGCTCGATCTCGACGCCATCCGGCGACAGAGTCTTGATACGACCATCCTGGGGTTTGCGTTTCTCGGCAACGTCGAGCCGGCCCATGATCTTGATCCGGCTGATAACCGCGGCGGTGATATTGGCGGGGATTTCGTAAACCTGGTGCATGACGCCATCGATACGAAAGCGCACGTTTCCCTGCTCGCGGCGAGGCTCGATATGGATATCGCTGGCGCGCTGATCGAAGGCGTATTTCATCAACCAGTCGACGATACTGACAATATGCTGATCTTCGGCATCGACTTTACCGGTTTTTCCGAGTTCGATGAGCTGTTCGAGATTCTGAAGATTGCCCGGCATTTCGGCCGAGGTCTTGTTGCCGGCGCCCTCCATTGCCCTGCTGACGCTGTAAAACTCGATCTGGTAATTTTTCAATTCCCTCGGATTTGCCAGTACCGTGGTGATCGGACGCTTGACGATCCGGTCCAGCTCATCCATCCATTCGAGATTGTAGGGATCGGTCAACGCGATCACGACTTCGCTGTCGGTAACCTTGACCGGCAGGATGCCGAATCTCGACGCGTAGGCGTAGGAGATTATGGAGGTGCAGGAAGCAACATCCATTTTAAGGGGATCGAAGTGATATCGGCTTACACCGGATTGCTCGGACAGCCAGTCGGTCAGCATGTCGAGCGACAGCACCTGCTGCGGCTGCTTGTGGTTAGTCCATTGCCGGTTGGCAATGATTTCCAGCGGATGCAGGGATTTTCTGTCCTTGGCGGAAACCAGCGAGGTCACCATGCTGGCCTTTTCCTGCTCGACGATATCCTGGGATACCAGGGCTTCGAGTATCCCTTCCAGGGTACAGGAGGATTTGATCACGATTTAGTCTTGGTCTTGGGCTAGTGCTTTACTGCATATTAGCAGGTATTCACGGACTTGCATCGATGATTACTGCGACGTGATTTGCTTCGGTTGCCAATTTTGTATGAACTGTTCGATCATGTCGCGCGTTACCGGTCCAACCTGTCGCGCCACGACCTCGCCTTCAGGCGTCACCATGAACGTGGTCGGCAATCCCGGTATCAATCCCAGTTCCGATTTCTGGGTTGGACCTGAAATCACCACCGGGTAAGTTATGAAATAATCTTCGAGGAAATCCTTTAGCTGCTGCTTGCCAATGAGCTCGGTATTAATGCCGACAACCAGGGCGTCTTTACCTGCGTGATCATCATGAAACGATTGCAGCTCGGGCATTTCGACGATGCAGGGAGGACACCAGGTAGCCCAGTAGTTCACCACCACCCATTTACCGCGATAGCTGTTCAGATTCATCTTGTTGCCATTGATATCGGTCAACGGCATGTCAACCGCCAGCACCGCCAGCGGCATAGCCAGCAGCAGTAACAGAACGGACAATCTTGACTTCAGGAATTCAGACATATTCATTTCCACCCTCCATGGATAGGAGGTAATTAACGAATTTTAGTTCAATTTTCGAAACATCTATCGCTTGTTTTCCGAAAATAATCAACTGCAGGCAAAAAAAAGCCCGCGTAAGCGGGCTTTTTCGGAACTGCCTGATTCTACTGCGACAGGTAATCGAGATCGGAAGCTTCGGTTTCTCCAAGCGTCCAGGCGCCACGATTCTTGGCGTGAGCGATGGCTGCGCCACGCTCCGCGCCCTTGGCCTTCGGAATGTAGAAGTACTGGCCAGGATAGATCAGATCCGCGTCCTTGATTTGACCTGAATTGGCCTTGTAAATCAGCGGCCACATGTAGGGATCGCCGTAGATGGTGTCCTGACCCGAGATGTTCCACAGGTTGTCGCCTGACACCACCAGGTAACCACCGATGTACGGCGATTCGTCCATTTCGGTGCTTGTGGTATCGGTTTCTTCAACCGCCATGGTCTCTCCACCCTGCAGAGCGGCGATTGCTTCCGCGGCCGCGTCTTCAGCCTTGTTGGCAAGAATCTTGGCACGAACATTCTCACAATCGGCAGCGGCTTGCTCGGCCTCTTCGATAATCTTCGCGTTTTCTTCCCATTCAGCACCCAGGTTTCTGGCACGAGCGTTTTTCAGCTTGGCGGCATAGATTGCGTTGCGGACTTCAGGGGTTGCGCCCTGGCATTCCTCGTCCATCGGTTCGGCGGTTGTCATTTCGTCAGAACTTTGCTGACAGCCTACGATCATGCCTGAGGTCAATGCGACAATGGCCGCGACCTTAAGGAGTTCTGTTGGTTTCCTCTATTATATTCTCCGAGAACTTTATCGAATTAAGTGCTTGCTAATTATGGTAGCCCATTTTGCCAAGAAGACTACAATGATCAACCCTTTAGGGCAAGTTTTTAATGTAAATATTACTCATTCGGAGCGGATTATAGCCTAGTTTTCAGGGATTTCATGCCGGCGTAATATAAGCCCTGTCAGAGGCCTTGCGCAAGCGCCTCGAATCCCCTGTTGCCAAGGCCTTGAGGTTATTGTAAAACAATGTCAAATTCAGTCGGTGGGGAGCCGGAATATGAGTCACGACAAAACCGTCATCTACCATAATCCCAGGTGCAGCAAATCGAGAGAAACGCTGCAAATACTGGAGGACAACAACGCCAGCCCGGAAATCATCGAGTACCTTGAACAGCCACCGAACGCGCAGGAGTTAAGCCGCATCATCGGCATGCTCGGTATCGGCGCGCGCGATTTGCTACGCAGCACCGAACAGGTCTACGAGGATGCCGGACTCGACGACGAAAGTTTATCCGACGAAGAAATTATCGAAGCGATCTGCGAGCACCCCGCGCTGTTGCAGCGTCCCATTGTAGTGGTCGGAAACAGGGCGGTTATCGGCCGTCCGCCGACCAGGGTACTCGACATCATTGCATAAAATCCTGATCGTCTATTACAGCCGTCACGGCGGTGTCGCCGCGATGGCGGAACAAATCAGTCTTGGCGTGGAATCCAGCCAGGACTGCGAAGCCGTGCTGCGCAGCCTGCCCGAAGTTTCGGCGGATCACGAAAGCGGCGCGGCCAGCGTTCCCGAACAGGGCGCGCCCTACGCCCGCGTCGCGGATCTCGAAGACTGCGCCGGAATGATTATCGGCAGCCCGGGTTATTTCGGCAACATGGCGGCGGCGATGAAATATTTCCTCGACCAGACCAGTCGGCTATGGCTCGCCGGCAGCATGATCGGTAAACCGGGCGGTGTTTTTACCGCCACCTCGAGTCAGCACGGCGGACAGGAAACCGTGCTCACCAGCATGATGCTGCCGCTGCTGCACCACGGCATGCTGGTGAGCGGTATTCCCTATTCCGAACCGGCATTGAACCAGACCCGAACCGGCGCCACGCCCTATGGCGCCAGCCACGTCGCCGGCCAGCAGGGGCAGGCGCTTAGCGAACACGAAATCTCGGCCTGCAGGGCACTGGGAAAACGCATTGCCGATATCGCCAGCCGACTGGCCAGGGACGCCCGCTGAAACCATGCACCCGTTAAAAATTACCTGCATCCTTTCATGGATCGGCCTGTTGGCTTTCCAGTTGAGCCTGTTGCTGCCGGCCGCGGCAGTCAGTTACTACTGGGCCGGCATCCTGGTTCTTGCGCTATTGCTGCCCGCCCGGGGACTTTTCAGCACGCAGCGCTATACCTATAAGTGGATCGGTTTTATGACCCTGTTTTACTTTTGCGTCGGCGTCAGTGAACTGGTATCGAATCCGGCCTTGCGGGCATACGGCTTCGGCACCACGATTTTCAGCACGATGCTGTTTTTATCGAGTATCTACTTCGCGCGCTATCTCGCAACGCAGGCGCGCAAGCGCTAGTCCATTCCTTCGCGCAGCGCCGTCTTGACCAGCGGAATGGTTATCTTGCGCTGTTGCGATAACGAGGCCTGGTCGAGCTGGCGCAGGATACCCATTTGCGCCGACAGATCGCGCGGATGGTGGGTCATCAGATAAGCGATCACTTCGCTCGAAAGCTCGATGCCGAGCAAACGCGAGCGACGGCGCATGATTTCGCGTATTTCCGCATCGCCGCTGGAAGGCAGTTGCAACATCAGTCCCCACTGCAGGCGCGAGCGAAAATCGTCCAGCCGGACTGGCAACTCATCGGGTTTGACGGAGAGCGCATAAAGAAATCGAAATTCGCCATCGCGGCAACGATTGACCACCTGGTAAAAAAAGGCTTCCCACTCTGGATTACCGGCAATCGCGTCGAGATTATCTATCGCAAGCACGTCGCAGTCGCCGTAACCGTCAAACTCCGAGGCGGCACAGTGCTGCAACTGGGCGGCATCGTAAATCTGCAAAACCCTGCCGCATTGCCTTGCATAATCGGCGCTCGCGTTCAGCAAGTGGGTCTTGCCGCTGGCGGCCTTGCCCCAGAGTCCGACCTGGGTTTCAGCTTCGCCCCGTACCAGCGCCTTCAGGTTGCTGACGATTAACTCGGCCCGCTCGCAAACAAAATTGTCGAAACTGAACTGGCGATCGACCGAAAGCGCTAGGGCGATCTGTTTAATTGCCCACCCCGCGATCGATGTAGCTGTAGTTTAAAATGATCTGCGCATCGCCGCGGGTATTCACCTGCGGAAAATCTTCCTGCTCCAGCACATCGCCGAATTCGATCAGCCGTTGCAAATCCTCCGGATCGTTACGTAGTTTCAGGCGATAGGTGACGACATCGCCGGTGACCATCGCAACGCGTACGCTTTCGACGACATTGAGCGAGGTCAGATACTTTTGTACCGAAATCAACCGCTTGATGCCCTGCAGCGAGGACACGCTGAGCAGCAGCGACTGTTCCACGCGGCGATGGTCCTCGAGCGCGTATTCCAGCGCCAGTATTCTCGCCAGATGTTTCACCACCTGGTCGATGACGGCTTTTTTCGAAGACGCCTCGTGCTTCCATTTGAATATCTGGTCGGCAAATCGTACCTCCCAGTCACCGTGCCAGCCCTTGCCGCTGCGGCCGACGATCTGCCCCACCAGCAACGCGTCGGGCGCATAGCGCTGCGCCATGGTTTTAATGTTTTCGTATTCCCGCGAGACGATATCGCCAATCTTCACCAGCGCGATATCCTCGAGATCCATCAACGGGAACAATACCGGCACGGCATAGTCGGAGGCAGCCTGGTCCAGCGATTCGATCAGCTCCGGGGTGGTATCCTCCGACACCAGGCGAATGTTTTCATTCACATCGTAGGAAATCACCAGCAGGCTGCCTGGCCGTTCGCGTCCCCAGACCGGGAAATTGTGCTCGCGTAGCAGGCCTTCGATCAGTTGCTGGTCGAAATCGATTCGCAGGTAAAGGCGCCCGGCATCGAATTCCTCGTCCCCCGGCTGACTGCGATTGATATAACGAAACTGTTTGACATAACGCGCGCTGCTCTCGATAGGACGCTCGAAAGCCTGGCTGCGCAGGGCGTCGTCCGATCCGCTAACCTTGACGATGACCTGCTTGAAGGCCTGGCTGAAGGATTCCAGCCGCAGGCTGGTGGTTTGATCCGCAACCGGCAGCTCGACGGTAAACAGGTCTTCGACGATTACCGCGGCGGCCGGCCGCCAGGCGCAACCGAGCACGAGCAGCAACGGTAAAACTTTTAGTAACTTCATTGTTTATCTAATCTCTGGCACGGACATTTGATTTTAAGGCGTGTAAAATAGCACACCAATATTATTTCCTGAACTCACAAACCATGAATCCCGAGCGATCTTTGAATTATCGTGCCGCTGGCGTCGACATCGACGCCGGCAACGAACTGGTGGAACGGATAAAACCCGCCATCAAATCTACCCATCGGGATGGCTGCGTCGGCAGCATCGGCGGCTTCGGCGGACTGTTCGAGCTGCCGCTGGATCGGTACCCGAACCCGTTACTGGTTTCGGGTACCGATGGCGTCGGCACCAAGCTGAAACTGGCGCTCGAACTCGATCGCCTCGACGGCATCGGCATCGACCTGGTGGCGATGTGCGCCAACGACATCGCGGTGCTCGGCGCCGAAGCCCTGTTTTTCCTCGACTACTACGCCAGCGGACAACTGCAGGTGGAACAGGCGGCAACCGTCATCGCCGGGATTGCCGAGGGTTGTAATCAGGCGGGATGCGCCCTCATCGGCGGTGAAACCGCGGAAATGCCCGGCGTGTATCACGATGGCGATTTTGACCTGGCCGGTTTTTGCGTTGGCATCGTCGACAAGGATCGGGTCATCGACGGTAGCCGCGTCGCCGCCGGCAATCGCCTGCTGGCGCTGGCCTCGTCGGGCCCCCACTCCAACGGTTACTCGCTGATCCGAAAGATTATCGAGGTTTCCGCCGCCGACCTGTCGCAGGACTGCGGCCAGCAGTCGCTGGCGGAGGCGCTGATCACACCGACCCGGATCTACGTAAAGAACCTGCTGGCATTGTCGGCGCGCTACCCGATCAACGCCATCGCGCATATTACCGGCGGCGGCCTGATCGATAACATCCCGCGCGTGCTGCCCGAGCAGCTGGCGGCAAGAATCGACTTGTCCAGCTGGCAGCTGCCCGCGGTTTTCGAATGGCTGCAGCAATCCGGTAATATAGAACAAAGCGAAATGATGCGAACCTTCAACTGCGGCGTCGGCATGGTGCTGGCGGTCGATGCCGAACACGAGCAGGATTGCCTGCGACAGCTCGAGGCATTGGGTGAATCCGCCTGGGTTGTTGGTGAAGTCATCGACCGTGGAGGCGAGGCTGCGGTCGTACTGGCATGAGCCCGCCGCTCAAGCTTGCGGTCCTGATCTCGGGTAACGGCAGTAACCTGCAGTCGATCATCGACGCCATCAAGTCGGCCCGGCTCAACGCCGAAATCAAGGCCGTGATATCCAACAACCGGCATGCCTTCGGGTTGGTGCGCGCTACCCAGCACGGTTTACATACCTGGGTCCTGGAGCACGAGGATTATAAAGATCGCAAGCAGTTCGACGACGTGCTGCGGCATTATCTCGAAGCGATCGATCCGGACTACATCGTGCTGGCGGGATTCATGCGTATACTGGGCGCCGACTTCATTCGGGCTTTCGAAAACAGGATACTGAATATACATCCCTCGCTACTACCGGCATACAAGGGGCTGGATACCCATCAGCGCGTGCTCGATAATCACGAAAAGGAACACGGCGTCAGCATCCACCTGGTTACCGCGAAGCTCGACGACGGCCCGGTAATCCTGCAGGCCAGTTACCCTATAAAACCCGGCGACGATGCCGAGAAACTGCAACAGCGGGGCCACCGACTCGAGCATCGGATGTATCCGCAGGTGCTGAGCTGGCTCAGCAGCGGCGACCTGTCGATAAAAGACGGCCGGCTTTACTATGAACAGATCCCACTTGAAAAACCGATTCCGTTCGACGCTTAGCCTGCTACTGCTGTTAGCGTCGACAGTCCCCACCGGATACGCGGCAGAGTTATCGCTGGCTCCGTTCAAGGCCAGTTACGACCTGCATAAGGGCAAGCGGCATATCGCGATTACCGAGCTCAGCCTGACGGCGGTGGGGGAAAACTGGCGCTGGAGCTCGCTCACCTCCGCACGCGGCGTTTACGCCTGGTTCACGCGCAAGCGCCCTTATACAGAAACCCTCGTCAGCGGCGTCGACGGCGAGTTCCGTTTACTCGAAATACTAATCGCCGACGCCGGCAAGCGAAAACAGCAGGAGTCGGCCAGTTTCGACTGGGACAAGGGGCGGATGGAAGTGCTGAGGAAAGGCAAGCGCAGAAATCTGCCACTCAGCGGCGCGGTATACGACTATCAGAGCATACACCTGCTGGCGGCAGTTATGGGTCAGCAGCAGCAGTCGGAGATGACGGTCGACTTTTACCGCAAGGGCAAACTGGTCGAATCGCGGCTGGTCTATAACGGGCAGCATCGGCTCGAGCTGAATGGCAAATCCATGGACACGCGGGTCTATCGACAAAGCATTGCCGGCTCCGATGCCGAAATAACATACTACTACGATGCCGCCAATCCGCTGCTGCCGATACGCATAGAAAGAAACGAGCCCGGGGAAAAGCCCGCAATCCTGACCCTGCGCCAGGCCGGCCGGGACTTATAGGCGGGTAAAACCCTCTTCTTCCTGCAGACGCTGGATCTCCGCCGGCGCGAAGGGCACCTGCTCGATGAAACTGGGTAGTTCGTTCTGCTCGATTTCCAGCGTCCGCATCATCGTCCGGCAAGCCTTGATGTCGATGATGTTGTCCTGGTCGAGCAAACGCGCCCGATCCACCACCGACTGGTTGGAAGAATAGTTATCTTTTTGAAACAGCTGTAACTCATTGCCGTGCAGCACGATCGCGATCTTGCCGTGCTCATCGGGATTGAAAAGTTCACGCAGGTCTTCGGCGCGGTTAAGCACGACATCGAGCTGCTGCTGGCTGCTGACGGTGACGCTGAAGACATAACCCGAAGGCTTGCCGTCGCCCTGTGCAAAGGCCGGCGCCACAGGCAGACTGAGCAGCAGGATCGACAGGAATCCGAGCCGCATCTTGCCCCATGCGATAACTTCGGTTACGCACAGCCGTTGCCAAAATGCCGTATGCTTCACTAGTCGCTGCCGGCGATCATCATGTTGTCGATCAGTATCGAGCCGCAGCGCACGCTGCCGCGAAGGTCGATATCCTTGCCGATTTCAACGATGCCCTTGAACATATCGCGCAGGTTGGCGGCGATGGTAACTTCCTCGACGGCGTGATCGAGCTTGCCGTTTTCGACCCAGAAGCCGGCGGCGCCGCGCGAGTAATCGCCGGTGACCGTGTTGACGCCATGCCCCATCAGCTCGGTGACCAGGAATCCGCTGTGCATCGCGGCCAGGCACTGATCGAAGGATTTCCCGGTATCGGCGAGTACCAGATTATGTACCCCGCTGGCATGCCCGGTGGTCTTCAGGCCCAGCTTGCGCGCCGAGTAACTGTCCAGCAGGTAATGCTGGATCACGCCATCCGCCACCAGCTCGCCGCCATGCGTGGCAACGCCCTCGGCGTCGAAATTGGCCGAACCCAGGGCCCGTGGAATAAATGGATCTTCGCTCAGCTGCACGAAATCGGGGAACACCTGTTCACCGGCCGCATCCAGCAGGAAGCTGGCCTTGCGATACTGTGCCGCACCGCCGATGGCGGCACTGAAGTGCCCGATCAGGCCGCGCGCCAGTTCGGGCACGAACATGATCGGCGCCTGCCGGGTTTTCATTTTACTGGCATCGAGCCTGCGCACGGTGCGCTCGGCCGCGGTCTCGCCGACGCTGCGCGCGCTGCCGAGCTGATCGGGGTGGCGACTGACGTCGTACCAGTAATCACGCTGCATATTGCCGTTCGACTCGCCGACCACTGAACAGCTGATGCTGTGCCGGGTCTTGTGCTGCGCCTGCAGGAATCCGTGCGAGTTGCCGTAAACCGATACGCCCGCATTCAGATCAACCGAGGCGCCTTCCGAATTGACGATACGCGGATCGTATTCCAGCGCCGCATTTTCGCATTCCAGCGCAAGATCGATCACCGACTGCGGCTCCAGCCCCCAGGGATGGTACAGGTCGAGCTCGTGCATCTCGGTTGCCATCAGCTCCGCGTCGGCGAGCCCCGCGCAGGGATCATCCGAGGTATATCGCGCGATGTCGCAGGCGGCGGCGACCGTTTTGCGAATTGCCTCAGGGTCGAGATTCGACGTGCTGGCGCTGGCCTTGTGTCGACCAAAATAAACGCTGATGCCGAGTCCGTTGTCCTGCTGATGTTCTATCGTCTCCACCGAGCCCATGCGTGTCGCCACCGACAGGCCCTGCGATACCGACAGGCCGGCCTCGGCCTGGCTGGCGCCGTTATCCAACGCCAGCCTGATCGCATCGGCGACGATGTTTTTGAAGGACTGCGCGTGCGGAAATGCTAAGATGTCGTTTTTTTCAAGTTCCATCGGCGCATTTTATCCCAGACTGTTATGGAAAACGAAGCAGAGTTTGACGAAATCGAATATGTCAGCAAGAGTCAGCTCAAGCGCGAAAGTCACGCGCTGCAGGATCTCGGCAAAAGGCTCGCCGCCCTGCCCGCCGAGCAGCTCGCCCGCGTCCCGCTGGACGACCAGCTAGCCGAAGCCATCGCGCTGGCCAAACGCATCCACAACAAGCGCAGCGCGCTCAAGCGCCACTACCAGTTCATCGGCAAGCTGCTGCGCGCGCGTGACACCAACCCCATTGTCGCCGCGCTGGCCGAATTCGACCAGGCCAGCCAGCAATCGATCCAGCTCCATCACCGCGCCGAACGCTGGCGCGACCGCATCATCGAACAGGGTAACGATGCCATCGAAGCCCTGCTCGAAGAAATCGAAAACGCCGACCGCCAGAAACTGCGCCAGCTGTGGCGCAATCACAGCAATGCGCCCACCGACGCCAGGCGCAGCCAGCACGCGCGCCTGATCTACAAGGAAATCAAGCAGGCCCTCGACGCCTGAACAAGGCCAGTCGATAGCTCTCCGGTCCCTTCGGTAAATGGATTTGCTCTAGCGTCAAAAGAATCCCAGACGGCAACCGATACATTCCCCAGCGACTGACCGGATGGCCTTCGGCTCCCTGAAAAAGGTCCGCTTTCAACGGGCAAGGCGAGACGCGA
>CALJQI010000091.1 GCA_937980285.1 uncultured Gammaproteobacteria bacterium
GCTTTGATTACCCGTGCCCGCGGTGATCAGGCCAGGCGCTCGATCATATTCGTTACGCTGGTGGCCGGTTTTGCCGGCACCATCAGTTTCCCGGTCGCGCACGGGATCGCCGCCGAGTTCGGCTGGCGCGGGGCGGTCATGTTTTTCGGCGCTACCGCGATCCTGGTGGTGGCGCCGATTATGTGGCTGGGCGCCAGTGCCGTGGAACAGGGCGGCGCGCACCGGCACCTCGAAAACCCCCATCTGTCGCTGGCACAGCGGTCGTTTCTGCGCTCGCCGGTATTCTGGTGCCTGGCGCTCGGTTTCGGGCTGGCCGCGGTGATGCACGGCATCACCCTGCATCACCTGCTGCCGATCCTCGATGAGCGCCAGATCGATGCCGAGGTCGCGGTGATCGCGATCTCGTTCATCGGGCCGATGCAGGTGGCCGGGCGGCTGGCGATAATGGCTTCCGAGCGCCATGTTTCCAACCATGGAATTGCAATCACCAGCTTCGTGCTGATGGCGGCCTCGATGCTGCTGCTGATCGGCGCCGGCGCCATGCCGGTGATGCTGGTCGGATTCGTCATCCTGTTCGGCGGCGCCTACGGCATGGTCAGCATCATCCGCCCGGTGATCGCGCGCGAACTGCTGGGCGAAAGCCAGTTCGGCGCCAAGTCGGGCGCGCTGGCGCTGGTTTACCTGGCGGGCTCGGCCTCGGCGCCGTTTCTCGGCTCGCTGGGCTGGAGCTGGGGCGGTTACCGTCTCGTATTACCCGGTCTGATCGTGCTGGTGCTGCTCGGTCTCGGCCTTTACCTGCTGGCGCAGCGTTCGGTGGAGAAAAAACAGCACTAAAACGCTTTATCGAAATTGAAATTGGGATATATTGGATTGCCGCCGAGTGGAGAGCCTGCCGATGTCAAACAAACTCATCCATCACATGGAAGAAATGCTGGACGATATTCGCGATCAGGGCCTGTTCAAACAGGAGCGCCCGCTGATATCGCCGCAGGGCGCCAGCATACACGCGCAGCGCTGGGACAATGATCTTATCAATTTGTGCGCCAATAATTACCTTGGCCTGGCCAATCATCCCGAGATGATCGCGGCCGCGCGCCGGGGGCTGGACAGCCACGGCTTCGGCATGGCCTCGGTGCGGTTTATCTGCGGTACCCAGGATATTCACAAGGCGCTCGAGCGCAAGGTCGCCGACTTTCTTAAAATGGACGACGCCATCCTGTTCTCATCCTGCTTCGACGCCAACGGCGGCATCTTCGAAGTCCTGCTGGACGACAGCGACGCGGTTATTTCCGACAGTCTCAATCATGCCTCGATCATCGACGGCATCCGCCTGTGCAAGGCGCGGCGCTATCGCTACGCCAATAACGATATGGCCGATCTCGAGGCGAAGCTGGTCGAGGCGAAAGACGCGCGTTTTCGCCTGCTCGTCACCGACGGCGTATTCTCGATGGACGGCACCTACGCAAACCTGCCGGCGATTTGCGATCTGGCCGAGGCGCACGACGCGCTGGTAATGGTCGACGACAGCCACGCCATCGGCTTTATCGGCGAACGCGGCGCCGGCACGCCCGAGATGCACGGCGTCGAGGGCAGGGTGCATATTACCAGCGGTACCTTCGGCAAGGCACTCGGCGGCGCCAGCGGCGGTTACATCACGGCGCCGCAGCCTGTCATCGACATGCTGCGCCAGCGCGCCAGGCCTTACCTGTTTTCCAACAGCCTGGCGCCGAGTATCGTCAGTGCGACGCTGGCCGCGCTAGACCTGCTCGAGCGCGGCGCCGAGTTGCGCCGGCAGCTGTACGATAACACCGATTATTTCCGTCAGCGTATCTCCGATGCAGGTTTCGATGTCATAGCGGGCAGCCATCCGATCGTGCCGATCATGACCGGCGACGCGATCAAGGCGCAACAACTGGCGAGCGAACTGATGCAGCATGGCGTCTACGTTACCGCGTTTTCGTTTCCGGTGGTGCCGCGCGGGATGGCGCGCGTGCGCACGCAGATGAGCGCCGCGCACAGCCGCGATCAGCTCGACCGCTCCATCGACGCGTTTATCGCCGTCGGCCGGCAACTCGAACTCATTCCCGGGAGACCGACATGAAAGCCCTGGTAAAAGCCCACGACAAACCCGGCCTGTGGATGCAGGACGTTCCCAAACCCGAGGTTGGCCCCGAGGACGTGCTGATCAGGGTCAGCGAGGTCGCTATCTGCGGCACCGACCTGCATATCTACAACTGGGACCAGTGGGCGCAGGAGCACGTGCCGGTGCCGATGACGGTCGGACACGAATATATCGGCGTCATCGAAGAGATCGGTGAGCTGGTGCATTCGGTCAAGGTCGGCGACCGGGTGTCGGGCGAAGGGCATATCATGTGCGGCGAGTGCCGCAACTGCCGCGCCGGACGCGGTCACCTGTGCCGCGACACGCGCGGTGTCGGAGTCAACCGTCCCGGCGCCTTCGCCGAGTATGTCTGCATCCCGGCGCAGAACGCTTACAAAATTCCCGAGGAGATCAGCGACGACATCGCCTCCATCCTCGACCCGCTCGGAAACGCGGTGCATACCGCGCTGTCCTTCGACCTGGTCGGCGAAGACGTCCTGATCACCGGTGCCGGGCCGATAGGCCTGATGGCGACCGCGGTCGCGCGCCACGTCGGCGCGCGCCATGTCGTCATTACCGACGTCAATCAGAAGCGTCTCGCCATGGCCGAGCAGTTCGGCGCCTCGCGCACCGTCATCGCCGGGGAGGAAGATTTGCACTCGGTGATGGACGAGCTCGGCATGCTCGAGGGCTTCGATGTCGGGCTGGAAATGTCGGGTAACGAAAACG
>CALJQI010000092.1 GCA_937980285.1 uncultured Gammaproteobacteria bacterium
TTGTTACCCTTGCCCTTGCCTTTGCCGCCGCCATCGGCGCCAAACGGCGAATAGCACAGCTTGGCGCTGGTCGGGCTGTCAGGGTCACCGACCTTGAGCTCGTAGTTGGCGCCGATGCTGCCGGCCTTGTACAGCCAGGTCACATCCTCGGTGTAAAGACCGCGGTTCTTGAGGAAGGTCTTGTCGCGCTGCTCGACGTTTACGTAGACGCCCATGTATTCGCCATTGACGTACAGCTTGACCCAGGCGGCGAGCCCCGGCTTGTAGCCGCTGGCCGAAGCCTCCGCGGCCACGCGATTCAGATACCAGGCATAGCCTTCGGCCACGACGTCGACGTCATCGCCGTTTTCCAGGCTGAGCTTCTTGACGCCATTCCAGCTCTGGTCGACGTACTCGTTAATGTCGACTTTAAGGCTGACCTTGTCGCCAAGCGCATCAGCCGACTTGCGGCGTACCGAAACCAGAATCGGTGCAGTTTCGTCTTCATCCGCCCAGAGTTCGGCGCGCACTTCGATGGTGTAAGTAGTGTCGGCCTTGATGGTTGTCCAGTCGTCCGGGCTCATATCGAGATTGAGTGTGAGCAGCTTCGTCGGATCATACAACCCGGGCCAGCCAATGGCGCTGGCAGGCGCGGTAATTAGAGTAAGCAGGGCAATCGCAAGCAGGCGTCCCAATAGATTATGTCGTTTCATTAAATGCATCCTCAGTATTATTCTCTGGATAACGGTATCTCTATTAACGTAGCTCGCTAGAAAAAGGTTCCTTATCTTTAGTACGGAATTTACCTGTACTAAAGTCCAGGTAATCTGCGGGCCGTCACGCCGCGATGTTCCATACCCGCGGATTTAAAGGAATTGTGCTTGAAACCGGTTTTCGGCATTGTAAACCTGGTTGTTGTACCGGCCTGCCAGCAACAGTTTGCGAAGACAGCCGATCTTCGTGAAGCAAATCACAGTTCTGAAATCGGTTCTTTATATCGGCGTATCCATGGCATACGGTATTGGGAGATTTCCCGGAAAGGAACCTTTTACAATCTGGGTGCGTGTAAAGAGTAACGTTAATAAATGAGATTCGTGTCGATTACTGGAAAGAGAACCGATGTTTAACCAGATTAGGGGGAAGCGGTCCGCTGCAGAGGAGAGCACCGGTAATAATGTAAGAGTCTTGCCGATAATGTCTTGAAATATGGAAGATAATCTTCAGAAGTTTCCATTGAAGCAGAGTAAGGCGGCCAGATCGCGTTCCAGGAAAGCCGGTCGAGTCGGTTCCGCCAAGGGCATCGAGACGATGTTCCGCAGCGCCTATCGCGCCCAGCTGGACCTGATTGCACTGGCGGCGACCAAGGCGAATATCATGATTTCGTTGAACGGCTTCATCGCCTCGGTGCTGATGGTCTCCGGGGCGTTTATTTACGCGTCGGCACCGGTTTTCCTGCCGCCGGCGATCATCTTCCTGGTCACCTCCGCGATCTCGATTTACTATGCCCTGTGGGCTGCATCCCCGGGTTCGGCGCCGGAGTATGGCAGGCTCTTTCGCTGGGTGCGTGATTTCATTACCGGCAAGGCGGCATTCAACGAATACAAGGCATGCGTCGATACCTGTTCAGGGCGATTTATCGATGGCGAATCCAATATCCTGGTTTTCGAGGACTTCGCCTCGCTGTCCAAGGCAGAATACCTGGAGCGTATGCGCGCACTGATTTCGGATCACGGCGAAGTGTATGAGACAATGAGCGATCAACTCTACTGGCTCGGCACTATTGCCGACAAGAAGTTCAGAATGCTGCGCTCCTCATATGCCGTCTTTCGCCGCGGTATCATCCTGTCGATTGCGACCTTCCTGGTCATCAAGGTATCCACCTACTTCCCCGCGGTGTCCGTCGACGCCGCCGAAGCACCAGCGGGAGCAAACATCGAAATATCGGAATTCGAGAATATTTACGAACCCTCCGGCGTGGAGCAACTGCCTGACGGGCGACTGTTGATTATAGAGGACGAATCCACCAGGGCCCTGCGTATCGTCCGCCTGCGGGAAGACGGCAGTATTGAGGAAAACAGGATACTGGATGAATTCCTGATCGGGTCGTTTCGCCGCAAGCTGAACGACCTGGAGGGCGTCAGCGTCGATAAAGACGGTTATGCCTACGCGATTACCTCGCATTCCCTGAACGACAAGGGCAAGTCGAAGGGCAGCCGGGAGCAACTGATCCGCTTCCGGCTCGAAGGCAACAAGCTGTTGGAGCATGCTGTATTCCAGGACCTGGGCGAGCACATTCTGAAGACCGGGCTCATGGACCAGGCCGCGCACTCGAAAGGCGAGGGAAAACTCGATATTAATATCGAAGCGCTCAGCTTCGACCAGGACGGGCGCCGCCTGCTGGTCGGTTTCCGCGATCCCCGGATCGATGGCAAGTCCGTAATCGCCATACTGGAAAACCCTGCTGGTATTTTCGAGCGCGACGAACAGCCCCGTTTCGCAGCGGAACTCATCCTCCTCGATCTCGGCGGCGGCGGGATACGCTCGCTGGCATACGATCGCAATCTCGAAGGCTACCTGTTGACCAACGAAGTCAAGGTCAAGGGCAAGAAGCGGCAATCGCGCATATGGTACTGGGACGGCGACGCCAGGCACGCCGCGGAAGCCATCGATCTGCCCGGCTTGATCAATATCAAAAACCTGGAGGGAATCGCCCCGGTCGAAGTTGCCGGCAGGCCCAGGATCCTCGCCCTTGGCGACGACGGCAATGCGCGCAAGAAAGTCCCCGCGCATTACCTGTTGCTCGACTATAGCCAGCTCTCTATCCAGCACTAGCAGCCGCCCCGGGTTAGCCTGGAAGCCTTGCATTAAAGCCTCGATACTGCGATTGACGTCGTCCGAATCGTTTTACAGGCGGGCGTTTTCCTCGAGCCCGGCGAGTCAGGCACCGCTGCCGCTGATGAGCGCCACCCCGGCGACGATGACCGCAATCGAAAGCCACTGCCTGGCGGAAACCGGTTCGTCGATAAAAAATTTCGCCAGCA
The DNA here is from genome assembly GCA_937980285.1 of uncultured Gammaproteobacteria bacterium. Lineage (GTDB taxonomy): Bacteria > Pseudomonadota > Gammaproteobacteria. Next base: position 3,021 of record CALJQI010000092.1, read on the forward strand.
GCACGGTGACCACCGGGAAGGCCGAGGAGATGACCGCGGTTGCGATGCGACCGCTGCCAAGGCTGCCGAGCGCCAGTGCGAACACGCCGATGGCGTCGAGGCATCCGTGCGCGATCACGATCGGCCACCAGCGCAGCGGGATGACGACGCGCTGCCTTTTGCCGGCGAAGACGATCAGGATCGCCGCCAGACCGAATACCCGCGTTGCCCAGGCCGCCTGCAGCGAGCCGTGCTCGATCGCGATTTGCTGAGCCGCGATCACCTGCAGCGCGTAGGCGACATTGGCCGCCAGCGCGATGTAAATGGTTCGCCGTATATATGCCGGCGTCAACTCGTCGGCGGTGGTGAAGTGAGCCGTCTGCCGCGAAAGCAGCGCCACGCCGCTAACCACGATCACCAGGCCGACCAGTTCTTGCGCGTTCGGCATAACGCCGAGCAGCAACAGGATTACCAGGATCAACGCCGGGTGGCTGGCGACGATCGGGGCGGCTATGCTGATCGGTCCCCTGGCCAGCGCGGTAAACAGCAACACCAGCATCAGCATGTTGGCAATGCCGGCCAGCGGCAGCAGCCAGGCGTCGCGCCAGCTAAAATGCAGTTCCGCCGGGAAAAACAGGAAGCCGATCGACAGCAGCAGGCTGCCGCT
>CALJQI010000093.1 GCA_937980285.1 uncultured Gammaproteobacteria bacterium
ATGCTGGCCTGTTACGGCTTTGCCGAGATTCTCGGCAAGCAGGGCCCATTCGTCAGTGAATCGATACGCGCCGGGATCGGCATCTATGGTCCCGGCATCGAGTATCCGATCCACCGGCACCATGCGGAGGAGATTTACATCGTGCTCGCGGGCGCGGCCGATTTCATGATCGGTGAGGCACGGGGTATCCACAAGACGGCCGGAGACGTGGTGTTCATAAAATCGAATACGCCGCATGGCTTTCGCACCGGCGAACAGGCCTTCGTCGTCTATTACCTGTGGCAGGGCGGCGACCTGCGCGAAATTTCGAGCTTCGCCTGAACGCGATGACGCAGTCCGGGATCAAGCTGATATCGGATAGCCCGGGCACTGGCGCCGAGGTACAGCGCCAGCACGTCTACCAGGTCAGGTTGAAAATGTGGCTCAACCAGGGAGAGCCGGTGCGCTGGGAAAGGCCCTGGGGCATGATCGATCGCGCCCGCCTCGAAGACGACGGAGCGACCCTGGTCACCGACCTGCGTATCGATCGCGAAAACCTGTTTGCCGGACTGTTCAAAGGCATCGAAGGCATGCGTATCGGCGGCAGGCGAAAACTGAAAATCTCGCCGCACCTGGCCTATGGCGAGGCGGGCATCGAAGGCAGGATTCCTGCGCAAGCGGTGATTATCGCCGAAATCGAATTCATAGAAGAACGGGTAATGAGCAACCATCATGACTGAGATAGCGGACAAAATCAGGGTAATCGCCTTCGACATCTTCGGCACCGTGGTCGACTGGCACGGCTCGGTATCGCGCGAAGTGGCGGCGATGAATCTCGCGGTCGAGCCGGCGGCTTTCGCGCTCGCCTGGCGCGCCGGTTACAAACCGGCCATGGCTGAAGTCATGCAGCGTGGCGAATGGGTTATTCTCGACGTACTGCACCGGCGCATCCTCGACCGGGTGCTGGAAGACTTTGCAATAGACGATCTGCCCGAGGCCGAGCGCCGGCATCTGAACCAGGTCTGGCACCGGCTCGAGCCATGGCCGGATTCGGTCGAGGGGCTGACGCGCCTGAAGTCGCGCTATACCATCTGTTCACTGTCGAACGGCAACATCGGCCTGCTCACCGAGATGGCGAAAAGAGCCGGCCTGCCCTGGGACTGCATCCTGAGCGCGGAGAATTTCAACAAGTATAAACCCCACCCGGACGCCTACCTCGGCGTCGCCAGAACTTTCGCTGTCGAGCCCGGGCAGGTAATGCTGGCGGCGGCGCATCACAGCGACCTCGAGGCCGCGCGCAACTGCGGGCTCGAAACCGCCTACATCGAACGCCCCTACGAATACGGGCGCGGGCAGCCCAAGAGCGTCGCGCCCTGGGAAGCCAACACGCTGCATTCAACCAGTATCATCGACCTCGCCCGGCAGCTGGATTGTTAATTATCAGGAGAACTCATGAGCCTCATCGCCGAAACCCCGGAACCGTCCTACTACGCGGTAATATTTTCCTCGCATACAACCGACGACAACGAGGGCTACGCGCAAACCGCCGAACGCATGCTCGAACTCGCCGCTAAACAGCCCGGATTCCTCGGCGTCGAATCGGCGCGCGAAGAGCTGGGGATCACCGTTTCCTACTGGGCCGATCTGGAATCGATCCGTCGCTGGAAACAGCATGCGGAACATCGCGAGGCGCAAATAAGGGGCGTGAAAAAATGGTATTCGCACTACAAAATCCGCATTGCGCTTGTCGAGCGCGATTACACCAATAGTCAATAAACCATTGACATTAATCAAATTACCTATAAAGTTCTAATCAGCTCGAAACTAAGTCTATATTATTTCCACTCCTCGTTGTGTTTCTGTATTCCCTCGTTCTGTCGTCAATAAGTAATAGTCTTGTTCTAGCACTATCGCCTCTCGCAGGTTTTATTATTTTTTTAAATAGGTACAAATTATGTCTGACAAGACAACCGGCAAAGTAAAATGGTTTAACGAAGCCAAGGGCTTCGGATTTATCGAACAGGAATCAGGTCCCGATGTATTCGCTCATTTCAGCGCAATCCAGGGTACCGGTTTCAAAACCCTGACTGAAGGTCAGCAGGTAGAATTCAAAATTACACAGGGACAAAAAGGGCCGCAGGCGGAAGATATCACTCCGCTCTAACCCGGAATCACTGGGCTTTCCCGGTTATTCAGCTTTGCAAAAGCCAGGCCTTCGAGCCTGGCTTTTTTTTGTCTGCTGGTCGAGGGCACACCGAATCGGTGATTCTTCAGATATCAGGACCGATAACAATCAGAGGTTTACAACAAGCATTGAAATGACTTCAAATAGGCGTTAATAAAAGCCCGCTGCGACTGGTTTTTATTCCGGCAGATATAGCAGAATCAGAATTAGCTAGCTTATGAAATTCGTTACACTCTGGGCCACTCCCCGATCGACTTCAACCGCGTTCGAATGGATGATGCGCGAGCGCGGTGATTTTCGCTGCTTCCACGAACCCTTCAACGAGCTTTACTATTACGGTGAAGACCGACGCTCACAGCGTGACGCCAATGTCGCCGCAAAACCCGGACACAATTACGCCGGCGTGTGGCAGGACTTGTTGCGTATGCGCGGCGAGGCCAACCTGTTCCTCAAGGATTTTGCCTATTCGGTGGAGCATTTCATCGACGATGCCATGCTCGACGTCATGCAGCACAGCTTTTTGATCCGCGATCCGTACAATGTCATCCAGGGTCTGAACAAGCACTGGCCCGACTGCAGTTTTGCCGAGGTCGGCTTCGATTCGCTGGCGCGCCTGTTCGATCGCATCACCGAACGCGATGGAAAAACCCCGCTGGTAATAAGATCCGAAGACCTGCTGGCCAGTCCCGAGGCGACCACGCGCGCCTACTGTGAACAAATGGGCTTCGACTTCATCGCCGAAGCGCTCGACTGGGAGCCGGGCGAACGCCGCGAGGTCAGCTGGTACGGCGAGGGCAGCGGCCCGTGGCACGATACCCTGCGCCAGAGTTCCGGCATCAAGCCACAGAAAACCAGCTATCCGCCGCTGGAAGACGACCCGAGCCTGATCGAGCTGTACCAGCAATCCTTGCCATACTACGAATACCTGCTGGCGCATAGCCTGGAAATAAACGAGGAGGAGCAAGCGTGAAACCTGATCGCTGGAAAATCCTGAAAAACAAGCTGTTTACCTACCAGGTTGGATTTACCTCGCCGCCGCACGATTTCGACGCCGCGCCGAGCGACTTTCTGCGCATCAGCGCCGACAACGTCGGCGCGCACGGACGCATGCTGCACGTGCCCGACTACGCCCACGAACTGTCGCAACGCGTCGACAATTTCCACCTGCTGGAGGAATTCGTGCACTGCATGTCGAACAACGGCGCCGACGTTTGTGGCCAGGTCGGCACCAACTGGGTGCACTGCCAGGGCACCACGCCGGACGAGATCAACGATATCTGCAATCGCATCGGCGACAAGTACGAAACCCCTTTCCACATGGCTGGTTACTGCGTGGTCGAGGCGTTGCGAGATATGGGAGCAAAAAGAATCGCGCTCAATTCCGTTTACTACTGGCCCGACTGGCGCGACGGTTACGCGCGCTTCCTGCGCGAGGCCGGTTTCGACCTGGTCTACGGCGGCAACTTCGTCGACCAGGGTTTCTTCGCCAGCCAGCAGGAATGCAACGATTGCATCTGGGTGTTCGACGGCGACCTCGCCGCCAGGTCGATGGCTTACGTCGCCGAACAGGCGCCAGACGTCGACGCCATCGTCGCCAACGGCATGTGCAATTTTCGCCGCGACGACGGGTTGCCACAGCGATTCGTTTCACTCAGCCGCGAACTCGAGTCGATTGTCGGCAAGCCGATCGTCGCCTCCGACAGCGCGCTTTACTGGCGTATCTTCAAATCGCTCGGCACCGCGCCAATCGGCGACCAGGGTCAGTTGCTGTCCTCGCTGCAGGCCTGAAAGCTTGCACAAGATACTGGTACTGTGGGCAATCCCGCGCTCGACCTCGACCGCTTTCGAATGGATGATGCGCATGCGCGGCGACATGGATTGTTTTCACGAACCTTTTGGTGAAACCTGGTACAAGGGCGAGGATGCGCGCTGGCCGCGCATCAAAGCAGAAAGCCCTCGCATCGAGGGATTGAGCAGCGATAGCGTATGGAAAAGGTTGAGGCAGGCGGCGCAGGCGCGGCCGGTTTTCTCCAAGGAGTTCCCGCATCATATCGAACACATGTGGAGCAATCAGTTTCTCGACCATTTCAATCACAGTTTCCTGATTCGGGATCCGGCCAAGGTTACGACCTCGATGTACAGGCACTGGCCGGGTTTTCTGCTCAAGGAAATCGCCTTCGCTGAACAGCGAGCGCTATTCGATCGCCTCAGCGATCGCCTCGGCCACGCACCGCCGGTGATCGACAGCGACGACCTGCTGGAAAACCCGCACGGCATCGTCGAGGCCTATTGCAACGCGGTAGGTATCCCCTATATCGAGGACGCGCTCAGCTGGGAACCCGGCAAGCGCAAAGAGGTGAGCTGGTACGACGGCGGTTCGTGGCACGCCAATCTGCGAGATTCGGATGGCCTCAAGGCGCAACCGCGCCGATATATCGATATCTCCGATGCGCCCAACCGGGTCAGGGAAATCTACGACACCGTGCTGCCCCACTACCAGCACCTGCACCGGCACCGCCTCGCCCCGGAGAAAACCGGAGCAAAACCGCGGCCAGCATAATTGTTATTGCGGACGGTTTTACTTCGGCCGATCGCCGAAATACTGGTTCAATAACTCGATCAAACCTTTGACGCGCGGGACCTGCTCTTCATCGGCGTAATCCAGGCTCGCCGTCCCGTCCAGAACCAGGCGATGCTGCTCCGGCTTTTCGGTATTTTCTTTCGTATCGCTGTCTTCGGGGTAAATCATATAAACGCCCTGAAACCTGCAAAACGTCATTTTTACCCGATTGATCGTCAATTGACGTGAAACAGATCACGTTAGCGGCGAGACGAAACTCACCTCGACAGCGGCATCGTCCAGCGCCGATGGTCGACTCATATCTCGATACCCTCATCAGCGATGGTTTGTAGTAACCAGTCGCGAAAGGCCCGGGCGGTTACACTCAAACCCGATAGCGACGGGTAAATCAGGTAGTACTCCTGCGGGCTGCTGATCGAAAACTCCGGCAGACAGGGCAGCAGGTTAAAGGAAGCACATAGCTGGTCGCTGGCTGGCGCCCGCGCCAGCGCGATGCCATAGCCTGCCGCCGCCAGGTTCAGCGCGATCACCGTATTGTCGGCGAAACAGAAACGCGCGCGATCGATCAGCGCGGGATCGTCACCGATTAACACCTGGAACCAGCTGGTGCGGTGAGAATTGATTTCGATCAGCTGGTAATCTAGCAAATCGGCCAGCGAATCGATCGAGTCGGCAATTTCGGGCGTTGCGACCGGATACAACACTTCGCCGTACAGGCGGTCACCTTCCTGGCCGTAGGTCGGTCCCATGCCGAAGGTGATTTGCAGATCCTTGTCACCGAGACCGTAACCTGCGATTTCGTCGGAGGTCGACAACTGCAGGTGCACGTCGGCAAATCTCCGCTGAAAATCGGGCAGCCTGGCCGCCAGCCAGCTGCAGTTGAACATCAGGCTGCCTTCGATCGACAGCACCTTTTGTTGCGGATTTCCGAACAGCGCCGCCGCGGTGGTATCGATCGAACGCAGCGATTGCTGCACCACCGGCAAGAACGCCTTGCCGGCATCGGTCAGCGTGACGCTGTGCGCGCCGCGCAAAAACAGGGCCTGCTTGAAGTGGCTTTCCAGCGCCTTGATCTGCTGACTGACCGCGGCCGGGCTCATCGCCAGCTGCTCGGCGGCGCGCGCGAAACTCTGGCAACTGGCCGCGGCTTCGAACACGCGTAACCAGTTGAAGGAAGGGATCTGCCGATGCTGCATAAACACGGAGAGTAAGTAAAACTTAGCCTCAAATGCAATATGTTTTGCTTAAAAGTCGCGCATTGCCGTGCGATATTTCACCCATTCCAATCCTGACCGGGTTCAAATCATGTCCGATACCAACACCGAATGGTTTCGCTGCAGGATAGACAAGCAGCGCCTGAAAGAGCTGTCGCAGCGCAACGACCGCACCCCCCTGCTGTGGTTCGGCAGCTACATCCTGCTCGTCATCGCCAGCGCCAGCGCCGTTGTGCTCAGCTGGAATACGCCCTCGGTGTGGGTCTGGCTTGCCGTTTACGGCGCACTCTGGGGCCTGGCGCCTTCGGCGGTACACGAAACCTGCCACCACACGCCATTTCGCAAGCGCTGGCTGAACAAGGCGACACTGTGGCTGTTCGGCTGGATGGTGCAGATGGAGCCGCAGTCGGTACGCTGGGGGCATACCGGCCATCACAGTCATACCCATTTCGAACACGGCGATACCGAGCTTTCCGAACCGAATCCGGTCAGCTGGAGCAATTTCTGC
>CALJQI010000094.1 GCA_937980285.1 uncultured Gammaproteobacteria bacterium
CGAAATCGTTCACGTCGAAGTAGAAGCCGGCGGCGGTTCATTCCACCATGGCTGGACCTGGCACGGTTCCGGGCCTAATACCAGCTCTAACCCGCGTCGCGCACTGGTGCTGCACGCGATGCGCAGCGATGTCGAGTACCAACCTCAAAATTTCAACCAGGGCAACGGTCCCGTCTACAGCCGCTACAGGCGTCTCGGCGACAACCGGCTCGATGAAAATCACTTCCCCGTGCTTTGGCGCGAAGACGGTTATCGCACGCCCGCGATCGACGATTACCTGGCTGGCTGAATACCAGTGCTGCGCGCATTGATCAGGACCCTTTTTCCCGCATTCATGGAGCGCGTCGAAGCCGAATCCAGAGCCTGGTTCATGCAGTGTCGCAAATGCGGTTACGAAATCTCGGTCTGGGACTACGGCGGCCTGCGCTACAGGGGAGCGGGTACCGTCTATCGACTGGGGCGCTGCCGCGGGTGTCAAAAAGTCAGCATGCTGCGCGTATATCAGCGCAGTCAGCCAGGCAGTGACTAGTTACGGGATTGCCATATTAAAAAATGCTAGTATCCGTCTGGCCCAATAACAAACATTCCAGGCGATGACTGATTCTTCCCGGCAGGCCCTGCAGGCACTGGCAAACACCCGCTTCACCACTTATTGGCTCGATAGCCTCGATGCGGTCGACGACGAAGCCGCCCTCGATCGGGACACCAGCTGTGATCTGCTGGTGGTCGGCGGCGGATTCTGCGGCCTGTGGAGCGCGATCCAGGCCAAGGAACAGAATCCCAATCGCGACGTCGTCCTGATCGAAGCCAGAAGCGTCGCCAACGGCGCCAGCGGTCGACCGGCTGCAATCATGTCGACCTCGGTGATGCACGGCATCGACAATACCGAGCGTATTTTCCCCGACGACGTCAGGGAGCTGGAACGCCTGGGCCAGGAAAACATGGATGCCTTCAAGCAAACCATCGAACGTTACCAGATCGACTGCGATATCGAATGGGGCGGTGAAATGAAAGTTTCGATCGGCGACCAGGGACTCGACAGCATCGACGAGGAACATGAGCTCTATCTCAAGTACGGGCATGACGCCGTCAAACTCGACAAGGCCGGCGTTCAGGCTGAAATCAAGTCGCCGATTTTTCACGGCGGCACCTGGTCGCGGCAGCGCAGCGGCACCGTGCACCCGGGAAAGCTGGTACGCGGTCTGAAGCGCGCGGCGCTAGAGCTCGGCGTTCGCCTGTTCGAGAACACGCCGCTACTGGTAAATCGAAAAATCCCCACCGGCGTCCTGGCGGAGACACCGGGCGCGATCATAACCGCAAAAAAGGTATTGCTCGCGACCAACGCCTGGGCAGCCGGCCATCGCCATATCAGCCGCCGGGTGGCCGCGATCCGCGACCGCATCCTGGTCACGGAACCGCTCACCGGGGAACAAATGGAAAAGCTGGGCTGGCAAAACCGGCAGGGCATTTACGATACCCGCACCCAGCTCAACTACATGCGCCTGACCGCGGACAATCGAATCCTGTTCGGCGGGCGGCTGGCCTATTTTTTCGGCAATAATACCGACCCCGATCACGACAGGACGCCACAGCCGTATATCCGACTGGTGCAGTCTTTTTATCGCACCTTCCCGCAGCTGGCGGAGGAAATCCGCTTTTCGCACGCCTGGAGCGGCCCCATCGGCCTGACCACGCGCATGGCGGTGCACTACCAGAAATACCACGACGGCGATATGGTGTTTGCCGGCGGTTACTCGGGCTTTGGCGTGACCGCGTCGCGCTTCGGCGCGCGCGTCGGGCTTGCGATTCTCGACGGTGTCGATATCCCCGAAACCAGAATGCAGTTTGCGCTGACCGTGCCCGATTACATCCCGCCGGAACCGTTTCGCTGGATCGGCGCGCAGATTACGATGTATGCGCTCGACACCCTCGACGAAAAGGGCGGCTGGCGCAAACCCTGGATATGGATGGTGCAGAAGATGGGTTTTCCGATCACGCTGTAGCGCGGCTCAGCGAATCCGAAACCGATTTACTCGGTGCAGGGCCATTCCTGCGGTGCGCTCAAGCCTTCCGGCAAGCGGGTTTTTTCATCACCGCAGCCAAGTTGAAGCTGTATCGGCCCGAGGTTTACGACGCGGCTGAGATCGACGCCTTCGAAATGGGTGCGGTAGGTATAGGCGCCCTTGAAATCCACATTATCGAGCCGGGCTCCGGCGAATTGCACCCGCGAAACATTGGAAAACTCGAAGCTGACGTTTTTCAGCGTCGCTGCGCTAAAATCCACGCGACCCAGCTCAGACTTTGACCAGTCGACATCCACGATCTCGGCATTGTTGAAGTCGGCGCGGATGAATTCCGACTTGGTCAAGCTGGAATTTCGCAGTATGACCTGCTGGAACCTGGCGCGATAACCCACCGCCTTGCTCAGATCGGCGCCATCGAAGCGGCTACCCTTTGCACTGGCGCGAGTCAGGTCTGTCTTGACCAGGCTGGCGCCGGTAAAGTTGCTTTCATCGAGCTGACTGTCGGCGAGATTTGCCTCGTCGAAACGGCTGCCGCTGAAATCGCTGTCATCGAGCATCTTGTTGGTTTTCTTGCACCCGGACCAGTCCATACCCGGCGAGCGCTTGTCGTAGCAACCGGCCTGCACAAACTGCGGCGCGACCAGCAAAACCGCGCAGGCGGGAATAACGGCGTATCGCAATAATTTCGCTCTCATCCGATCCATCGACTTCGTTGACAATAGAACTTCGACTATATCACTGCCGTAAAATTCCATAAACCGCTTATGTTTCAGGGTTATCCACCACCTCGACGGGTCTTATGGTTTGCACGCGCAATACTTCGACCACGGCGGCGGCGAGAATTAGCAAGGTGCCTATCGACTCGCGCAGGCCAAACTGCTCATCGGTCAGCATCGCGGCGGAGCCGACGCCAACCACTACTTCCGCCATCAGCAACATGCCGACTCGCCCGGGACTCAACAGGGTGGTCGGCCAGATGGTCAAATAGGTAATCGGCAGCATGAGAAGCGCCACCATCGAAATCCAGTACCAGCCACTTAACAGGTTAGCGATAGACGGCATGCCGTCGAGATTACCCTGATGCCAGAACACCAGCAGCAGCGACGTCACAAGCGCAAAGTAAATGAATATGGTCACTTTTTCGATGACGAAGCGGGCGCCATCCTGAAACAGCTTGAGCGACCCGGCCGACCAGCAGACACCCGAAAGCAGCGCAAACCAGTCACCGATATTGCGCGGTATCGGCAAGCCGCTTTCGACCACGAGCACGACGTAAAGGCCGCTAAAAGCGAGCAATAGCGCGACTACCCGGTTACCGGTGAGGCGTTCTTTCAATACCAGTACGCCCAGCATCGTGCTCCATAGCGGGGTCATGTAAAACAGCAGGATCGCACGCACCACGTCGGTTAAATTGAGACTGGCGATGTAGAGCGCAAACGCAAATCCTGCCAGAAATCCGGGGACCAGGGTATGGTGCCAGTGCTCGGCAAAGCGGCGATAGCGGATCAGGATCAGGGGTATGAAAAGTATCGCGCTGGCGCAAAATATTACCGGGCCCGCCCAGATGGCGGGCACCCCGGCCTGCTCGATAGCGCGCACCGGGATCCAGTAAAGCCCCCAGAAAGCGGCGCCAATGACAAGCGCCAGGCTCGGAACAAGGTCGTTACGCTGTGGATGCATGCCTGGTTTTCACCGCCCGGCCGCTCGCATTAATCCGATACCGCCGAACTGATGCTGGTAAAGGCCCGCAGGTTGATATCATCGAGGTCCGGCCGCAGCGGTTGATCCTGCGACGACAGCTTTACGATGGTGACCTCGGTCACCGGGTTGATGTAGATCCACTGGCTGTGAATGCCAATGGCGAGCATTACCCGATGTTCATTGCCCGTTTGGTACCATTTGTTGCGGTAGCGTCCCGCCGGAAAGTCCTTCGCCGATTCGCCTCGATCCCAGGCTTCGCGATCGCCGCCCTGGCTGCAGTCGTCGATCCACCAGTCGGGGATCACCTGGCGGCCGTTGGCGGCGCCGCGGTTACGCACCAGTTCGCCAAAGCGCAGCAGATCGCGCGGCACCACGCAAATGCCGCCCGCGGTACGCGGCGCGCCCTTGCGGTCGACGGTGATATAAGCGTTTTTCTCGGCGCCCATCGGTTGCCACAGGTGGCGGCTCATCAACTGCGCCACCGACTCGCCGCTGACGCGCTCGAGCACCCAGCCCAGCAGATCGGAGTTGGGTGACTTGTACTGCCAGACCTCCCCGTGATTGCCATCGCAGCGTTTCAGCGAGCATAAAAACTGGTTCAGATTCTGATCGATCTGATCGACCCCGCAGGGATACCAGCCTGTCGC
>CALJQI010000095.1 GCA_937980285.1 uncultured Gammaproteobacteria bacterium
CAGGAGCGGATCTCGATGCCGATACCAGCTTCGACGCAACCGTCATCGGCTTTGACATCGCCGGCAATCCGTTCAGCGCCACCACGACTTCGACACACAGTGTCGACCTGGCTGCCAGTGCAAGCATTTCCGTCGATCCGATTACCGCTGACGATGTTATCAACGCTGTCGAAGCCGGCAGTTCGATCACCGTTAACGGCAGTGTCGGTGGCGATGCCGCGCCTGGTGACAGCGTCAGTCTCGTCGTGAACGGCAATACCTACACCGGCAACGTCGGCGCGGGCAATACCTTCAGTATTTCAGTACCCGGTAGCGATCTCGCCGCCGACACCACGCTCGACGCCACCGTGGTTGGCAGCGATGCCGCCGGTAATCCGTTTAGCGCCACCACGACCTCGATGCACAGCGTCGATACCTCTGCCAGCGCAACCATCAGCGTCGACAATATTACTACTGACGACGTGCTTAACGCTGTTGAAGCCGGTGGCACGGTTACTGTCACCGGTACCGTCGGTGGCGATGCCTCTCCAGGCGATACCGTCAGTCTGGACCTCAACAGTAATACCTACACCGGCACCGTCGGCGCCGGCAATACCTTCAGCATTTCCGTGCCCGGTAGCGACCTCGCCGCCGATACCACGCTCGACGCCACCGTGGTCGGCAGCGATGCCGCCGGTAATCCGTTCAGCGCCACCACGACCTCGACTCACAGTGTCGACCTGCTGGCCACTGCTACCGTTTCGGTTGACCCGGTAACCGCCGACGATATCGTCAACGCGGCCGAGTCGGGTACGCTCATCGACGTTACGGGCACCGTGGGCGGCGACGCGTCACCGGGTGACAGCGTGAGCTTCACAATCAACGGAACCACTTATTCGGGATTGGTCGACATCGGCAACGACTTCTCGATTGCCGTTTCCGGCGCAGACCTGGTTGCCGATACCAGCTTCGATGTGACCGTCACCGGCACTGACAACGCGGGCAATCCGTTCAGCGCGACCGCTACCTCAAACCACGGCGTGGATCTATCAGTGACGGCGCCGACTGTTACGATTACCGAAGACACAAATAATAACGGGCGCATCGGTACCGACGAACTTGTCGGTAATATCGATGTGAACATCGGATTACCGGCAGACGCCATGGCCGGCGATATCGTCAGTTTGACCGACGGCAGCACGAGCCTCGAGATCATCCTCAGCGCGATCGATATCGGCAATGCCTTTGTCAGCGCGAGCTTCCCATCTCCTGGAGAGGGCAACACGATAACCGTTGGTGCGACCCTGACCGACAGCGCCGGCAATACTTCGGCCGTGGCGCAGGATACCGCGACCATTAACCGGGGTCCGTTGGCAGGTGCCGATGCCGCGGCGCTCGACGAAGACGGCATACTGGCCATCAGTTCGGTCAACGGCGTTCTCGCTAACGACTCCGACCCGGACAACGACAGCCTCAACGTTTCATCAATTCGGACGGGCACTGAATCCGGATTGGGCATTATCGGCACCGTCGGCCAGGCCCTGGCAGGCAGCTACGGCACCTTGACGCTCAACGCAGACGGCAGTTATACCTATCTCGCAGACCAGTCGACAGCGGACGCATTGGCCGAAGGTGAAATTGCGACGGATACCTTTACCTACACCATCGATGACGGCCACGGCGGAACCGACAGCGCAGAACTGGTAATGACCATAACCGGCCGCAATGACGCGCCCGTGCTAATCGATGATTACTACGTGGTCGCGGATAACACGACTCTTTCCGTCAACAGCACCAGCGGTTTGCTGATCAACGATACCGACCCCGACGGAGATAATATTTCGGTTACTTCGATCAGTTTCGATGGCAACAGCTATGCCATACCGCAGGGTGGCGCCACGACTATTACGACGACCAACGGCGAGCTTTCGGTAAACTCGGACGGCAGTTTCGTATACACCCCGGCATCGGCCGATATCATCGGGGTCGAGGAATTTTCCTACACCGTCACCGATAGCCAGGGCGAAACCTCCAGCGCAATGTTCAGCGTCGAGGTAGATGCCGACGCGGAAAATCCGGTCCAGGTCACCACGTCGTTGGCCAACGGCGGCTACGCCTACTCGGTAGCCGAGGACAAGGCAACAGGTGACGCCTATCTATGGCGACTCGACATGTTGACCGGGGAAATCACCAAGATCGGACTGGCCCAGTCGATAGAACTCGGAGCCACAATCGGTTTACCGATCACCGCTGCCGCTGGGGATACGCTTACGATCACCGGCGGTAACGAGGTGATCGATATCGAGCTGACCGCCGCTGACATCACCAGCGGTAGTGTCAACGCGACCTTTTATCTCGCTGGCGCAAGTTCCGATTTCACCATAACCGCCAGCATCACGGATTCATCGGGAAATTCCTCGCCGAACGCGATTGCTTCGGCGCTCATCGACGACGCGCCCGGCAACGCGCCAGGCGTTACCATTCTCGATGATAGCAATAACGACAACGTCATTTCGGCATCCGAATTATCGGGCGCTATAAATGTTGCTGTCGGCATACCCGGATCAGCGGTCGCCGGCGACACAGTTTCAGTTACCGATGGCACGACGACGACCAGTCTGCTGCTAACCAGCGGCGATATCGCCAGCGGCACCGTGACCACCACCCTGCCCGTTCCCGGCGAAGGAAATACCCTGCTGGTCAGCGCGACGCATATCGACGGCGACGGCATCGAATCTGCGACCGGCGTCGATTCGGCCCTGATCAACAGCCTTGGCGCCGAGGTTCCAACAGTGACTTTCGACAAGGACATCGACGGCGATGGGTTTATCGATATCGGCGACCTGAAGGTTCAGGAACTCGATATCGAGGGTCTGACCTATGATCCCGAAACCGGATACCTATTCGGCATGGGTACCGGGCAGCATCCCGGCCTGTTCGTGTTCACCACCGACGAGGCCTATATCGCGCAAAACGGGGGCAGCGCCGTTGTCAGGGAGTACCTCGAGCTTAGCGGGCAAAACAACGACGTCGTCGATATCAACAGCGGCACCATGAGCGGCACCATCGGTCCCGGCGATACCCTTTATTACACCAGCGTTCAAGGCAATTCCTCGATACTTTACAGCATCGACAAATCCAACGGTGAAATCTTTGAAATCGGAGACCTCGGCGTCAAAACCATCGCTTTCGACTACTACGCACCGACCGATCAATTCCTTGGCATGGTTAACGATACCAATAAAACCTATCTGCACGCGTTCGATCTCTCCGATCCCGCTAACATAACCAGTACCCAGCTGTTCGATATCGGATCAAACCTGGATATTCAGGGTATGTCGCCCGGGCCGAATGGCAACCTGTGGGCACTTGACCGGGCCACCGGTGAAATATTCGAAGTAGACGTCACCACCGGTACCGTAAGTCTGCTGGTATCGACGAGCGTCAACGAGTTACAGGGAGACGGCTTCGAATCGCTGGCGGTAGGACCTAGGCCTAATTATCTCGAGGCCGGCAAGACTTTTACCTATCAGCTTAGCGCCAATTTCGGCAGCGACAACCTGGTAGAGGAAATCCATTACTTCCTGGTGCACTTGCCCGACGCCGCGCTGGCGGACGGTCTCGAGGTCCCCGGGGGGCAGCTCAATGCCTCGATGGTAACGCTCGGCGCAGTCAACAATTACGGCCTGCCGGCCGGCGAGTACGTACGCATCGACGCGGATACCCTGATGGACGTGTCGGGCACCGCGGAAGCGTCCCTGTCGCTGCAGGCGCCGCTGACGCCGGACAGCTTCACGCTGGCGGTCTACGCGGTCGAGGAGGATACTCGCACGGACCTCGACGCCCTCACCAATTTCGCGGTGACCCCCGCTTCCACCGACCAGACTTTCCTGCCAACCTTCGAGGTCGAAGTGTCGGGAACCCATGTCGACGGCCTGGAAGACGCCATCATTTCAGGCAGCGACACGGCCGACAATATTAGCGGTAACGGTGGTGACGACGTAATCTTCGCCGGGGCAGGTGATGACATCCTCTCCGGTGGCAACGGCGCCGATAAGTTGCACGGCGGCGACGGCGCGGATACGTTGCACGGCGGTTCGGAAAACGATGCACTTATCGGCGGAGCCGGCGACGATCTGTTGATCGGCGGCAGCGGCGACGACAACCTGCTCGGCGGCGCCGGCATCGATATCTTCGCGCTCGAATCGGGCGACGAAGGCAGCGTCGGTATCCCGGCTGTCGACACCATCGACGATTTCACCGTGGGAATTGGCGGCGACGTGCTCGACCTGTCGGACATGCTGCAAGGCGAAGACCTGGCCTCACTCGACAGCTATATGAACTTCAGTTATGACGGCGCCAGTGGCGACACCACTATCAGTGTCGATGTCGACGGTAGCTCGGGAAGTTTCGAGACAGCGCAGCAAATCGTACTAACCGGCGTCGACCTGACCGCCAACGGCACGCTCAACGATCAGCAAATACTGGATAACCTGCTCAATAACGGCAACCTGATCGTGGATCAGTAAGCCCGGGAACACAAGGCGGCCACGGAAGGCTGCCAGGCGTTCTATTCACCCAGCCACTGCAATGCCTGACGTAAATCCTGCGGGATACTAGTCGCTGTCTGGGTTGCCCGGTCAACGTAAACATGTACGAAATGCCCTTGCGCGACCGCCTTTTCGCCGTCATTGGCGAATAGTCCGACTTCGTAGCGAACCGAGCTGCGGCCGAGGTGGGCAACCCGAATTCCGGCCTCGATCTGGTCGGGAAAGGCGGCGCTACTGAAGTAATTGCAATGCGTTTCTACCACCAGGCCGATCACCTCCCCGGCGTGAATATCGAGCACGCCCCGATCGATCAGGTAGTGATTTACGGCGGTGTCGAAATAACTGTAGTACTGGACGTTGTTGATATGCCCGTAGACGTCGTTATCCATCCAGCGTGTGGTAATACTGATGAAATGGCGATAATCGCTACGCGAATCGGGTTCCTGCCTGGCAGACATTGGCGCTTCCTGTGGTTTCGCTTATCAATTCAGCTAATAGACTGGCGCCAAGTATAAAATCTTCGAGTTACAAGACCGAGCAGTTTTTGATTAAAGTGTGGTGTCTTATGCAACCGAATACATTTTTACTCCTGTTTGTAATTATGTGGATCGCATTCAGCCTGTCGGCGTGAGTCACGCCTGGCCAGGCTACAGGATACTGTCAAGCGCGAACTTGGCGAC
>CALJQI010000096.1 GCA_937980285.1 uncultured Gammaproteobacteria bacterium
CAAAAACGAATCGATCCGACGGCCGCGCCAGGGCTGACGCCGCCGTCGAAGCCGCAGCCGTGTGCGGCGGGTCTAATCCACCGGATTTAGCGGCATCAGGTGGCTTTGATCGGACCGTTCCTGCCCTTGTAGCCGCTCCAGCCGCTGGCACAACTGCAGCAGCCCGGCGCCTTGCCAGCTTCCCCGCCTCCCGGCATAGAGGCTGAGGTTCAAATCCTCCACCTGTTGCGTGAACTCGCTGCCGAACGCGGCGCACAACTGGTGAAGGTTGTGAAACTTTCGCGGCGCCTGCAACGCCTGCCCCCAGGCCAGCAGGGCGCTGCGCGCTTCGGCGGCATCGTTTTGGTTACAGGCGCGGCGCAGGTCGGCGCGCGCCTTGCGTAACGAGGGAGGTTCGAGCGGCCGCGTTTCGAGCGGCGTCGGGCGACGCGTCCGGTACCACCAGTAGAACATGCTCGAGGCCCAGCCACAGGCCAGCAACAGGCTCAACCACAACCAGAAGGAGTTCGCTTCGACCGCCGGCGAGGCCGTTGGCGACAGCGCTTCGGCCGGTGTCTCGGAAACCGCGGCCGGCGCGCTAGCGGCGGGGCTGACAATCAGCTCACGCTCGGGAATGGTGGCGACTTCGATCTGTCCTTTTTCCAGGTTCCACCAGGAAAGATTGATTTCGGGCACTCGGTAGCGGCCTTCGGCGCCAGGTATCAACGCCGCCTTCTGCACGCGTATGCCGCGGATACCGTCATCGGACTGCCTGTTTTCGAGGTCCGGCTGATCCGGGTACTGCTTGATTCCGTCGATCGGCGCCAGCACCAGTTCCGGCAACTGCGCCGCGGTCAGGCCGTCGGCGACCAGGGTCAGGCTGCGCGTTATCGGTTCGCCGGCGACCAGTGCGTCGAGATCGCCCTGCCAGTTTTCGCGCAACTCCAGCCGCTGCGCCGGCAGCCAGTATGGCGCCTTGAAATCCGGGGGTATCGGTTCGACATCGATAGTCACCGGCTGTGAGCGCAGGTTGTGGATTTCTCCGCTGCGGCGAAACAGGTCGAACTGGGACATCGACAGCAGGCGAACCTTCGCCATAAGCGGCGCAACCTCGAGTCGACCCGGCTGCTGCGGAAACAGCGCGACTTTCTTTTCCAGCACCTGGTAGGGCCTGTCGCCAATACGCGTCTCGTAATCGCGCACCTCGCCCAACGGCTCGATCACCGCATCGAGATTCTCGATACTGACATCGCCAAACTGGTAGCCCGAGACGGCGTTCGCGCTGAGCAGCCGCAGGGTCAGGATGACCTGGCTCTGCACATAGGCTTCGGTCTTGTCCGCCAGCACTTCGAACACCAGTTGATCCTGCGAATCCGGCGAGCTGGAAGCCTTGACGCTGATGCTGAACGGCTTGCTACGCTCCTGGTCGAATCGAATCGCCGGAATCATGAACTCGCCGACCTGCTTCGGCATCAGTTGCAGGCTGTACTTGACGTTGCGCTGGTAGTCGCCGTTGATGAAGCTGAAGCCGGTGGAATAACTGTTATTGAGAATAATAAAATGCTGTTGAAGACTGGAGAAATCCGGCTCGCGGTCGGGGCTGTGGTCAAGCGAAAACACCAGTTGAAAGGCCTCGTTCACGCGTACAGGGTCGCGATCGACGCTAACCTTTACCTCCGCCATGACCGGCGGTGCCCCGGCGCCGGCCAGCAGCAGCGCGATAAACAGAAACGCGATCGAGTTCAGTCTCACCATGGCTGGGCCTCGGCCTCGGCGCCGCCGCGCTTGCGGTGCTGGTAGAGAAACTTTTCGCGCAACAGTCCCCCCGGGTCATCCTGTATCTTGCGCAGCCATTGCTGCGCCGCCTGTTCCGACATTTGCTGATCGAGTCGCGCGAGCTCCTCGGCTTCGCTTTCCTCGTCCTGGCCCTGGTCGGAAGAATCCTGCTCATCCGCCCGCGCCTGCTGCGACCCTGGTTGCGCGGAATCCTGTTGATCGGGATTCTGCGAATCGTCTTGCCCCGGCTGGCGCTGCTGCTCTGCCTGCTGTTGCGCCTGGCTATCCTGGCTGTCATTCTGCTGTTGTTGTTCGGCCTGCTGCTGATCGCCGTCCTGACCCTGCCGCTCGCCTTGCTGGTGCTTGCCCTCCTGATCCTGCGGGCGCTGATCGCCCTGCTCGCCCTGTTGCTGTTGATGGTCCTGGCTGGCGTCCTGCTGTTGATCGTCCTGCTGCCCGCCCTGCTGCTGTTGCTGTTGCTCGAGAAAGGCTTCGATCGCGCGTTTGTTGTAAAGCGCGTCCTGGTGCTCGGGATTGTCACGCAGCAGGGTAGCGTAAGCCGACAACGCCTCCTCGTAGCGGCCGAGCTGCGCCAGCGCGTTAGCGCGGTTGTAAAGCGCGTCTTCACCCTCGAGTCGTTGCCAGGTTTGCAGCGCAGCCGCGTAATCGCCGGACCTGTATTTCGACGAAGCTCGCCATTCCGGCCGCTCGAATATTTCGGCCGCCTCGGCGTGCTCGCCTCGTTCGAACAGGCGGCTGGCGCGTTGATCGTCGTTTTGCCACAGGGATTGCCAGTCGAGCGCCTGCGCGTCCGGCGGCAGCAGCATGACAGACAGCGGCAACATCCACACCAGCCCGCGCCTGAAAGCGAGCGCCGCCAACGGTAGCACCAGCAGTAACAACCAGGGGCCGAGCTCGCGCCACAGGTCGGCGGAACCGCTGGCGAGTTTCGCCTCGCG
>CALJQI010000097.1 GCA_937980285.1 uncultured Gammaproteobacteria bacterium
GGGTAGATTCGGGATAAGGATTGTCCGGGTCGACTTCCTGGCCTTCTCGCCAACGCATGATTTTCAGTCTCGGTTCGATAACGGCAGTATTGCGCGAGCAGTATATCCAATTCCCGCTCTCGCCCGAATCGTTTTATGCGACGAGATCGAGCTCGGGCCGCCCGCGCACCGCTAACCAAAAACACAGTCTAGCGGCAACAAGCCGCGTCCCGAAACTTCCCCCCCCAACGAGGCCGACAAAAATTGAAACTATTAGCCGACCCTTGATGTCATCTATTAGGTGTGCAAGCAGCCAGACCGACAAATATGATATCGCGACGCAACTTACTCAAAACCGGCGCGGCCGCCGTCGGCGCGACAATGCTGTCGAGGTCGGGGTTGGTGATGGCTAACGCGTCAGACTACGGCATCATGGGGCAACCGGCGCCCGAACTCCATGTCGACTACTGGATCGACGACAAGGGAGATCCGACCTCGTTCAAACTGGCCGACCATGCGGGTAAATGGATCTTCCTGAAATGCTTTCAGAGCTGGTGCCCGGGCTGTCACTCGCATGGCTTTCCCGCGCTCAGTCAGATTTCGGAGGCGTTGGCGGGTAACCCGGCTGTCGCCTTCGCCGGTATTCAGACCGTGTTCGAAGGTCACTATACCAATACCGTCGACAAGGTTCGCAAGATACAGTTGCAATACGATTTGCAGATGCCGATGGGCCACGATCCCGGCCTCGAAAACGGCCACCCCAGGACCATGGTCGATTACCGTACCGGGGGTACACCGTGGATGATCCTGATAAATCCCGAGGGCAAGGTAATCTTCAATGACTATGGTATCGACGTGGAGAAAGCGATCGCCTTCCTGGCTAAGCAGACATCGTGACGGCGGCGCCTGATTCCGGTGCAGCCTAGGAGCGCAGCATCGTTTCCTGCGCCGCCTCTTCCAGCAGCCAGTCGGAAAAGGCGCGTACCTTGGCCCGGCGCAGGTATTCGTGCGGGCACACCAGCCAGTAGGAAAACTTGGCCGGTATCGCCAGCTCGAAGGGTTTGACCAACCGCCCTGCTTTCAAATCCCCGGCCACGGCATGGTGGCTGACCAGGGCAACGCCGTTACCGTTGATCGCCGATTCGATGGCCATGCTCTCGAAGTTGAACAGCGGGCCATGCTCTACATCGATACCGCTTATCCCCGCGGCCTCGAACCACATGCGCCAGTCCGGCAACAGCAATTTCAAATGGTCCCAGTCGACATGTAACAGGCGATGATGCTTCAGATCTTCGGGGTGATTCAGGGGATTTCCGCCGGCCATCAGGCCCGGGCTGCAAACCGGGCTGAATTCCTCGTCGAAAACCCGGCTGACGTGCAATCCCGGGTAATCCCCGAGGCTCAGCCGGATACTGACGTCGATGCCGTCACGATCGAAATCGCGCGGCACCAGGGAAGCGTCCAGCCGCAGGTCGATATCGGGATGTCGCTCGGAAAAAACGGGCAGCCGCTGAAGCAGCCATTTGGCGGCGAAGGTCGGCGGCGTGCTGACCGTCAACAGCCCCGTTTCCTTGTCCTGCACCAGTCGCTCGACAGCTTCGGCCAGCTTATCGAAACCTTCCGTCACCAGGGGCAGCACGGCGCGGGCTTCCTCACTCGGTTTGATGGCCCTGGTCAAGCGGTGGAAAAGCGTAATGCCGAGATATTCCTCCAGCTGCCTGATTTGCTGGCTGACTGCGGCCGGGGTCACGTGAAGCTCTTCAGCAGCCCTAGAAAAACTTAGCAAACGCGCGGCAGACTCAAAGGCACGCAACGAATTTAAAGGCGGTAGCTTGCGCATGGGAGAATTCTAACTGATAACAGTTAAGAAAATCTATCGTATCATTTAAGAAAGCATCGTTTGTCGAAAAGGCCTCTAGAGTCCATTATTCGATCATCGAATCAAACCAACGGCTTTTACAGGAGAATTTACAATGACCCACGCAGACAACGCAGCTTCAGGCTCATCCGTTACCCTGTCGATCATGCTTTCAGAAGCGATTTACAGGGCCGTCGTCGCCGTCGAGCGGATCGTTCAGCGCTTTTCGAAATAATCCCGCCAGGCTAAGACAGCGGAAAAAAGGAAGATAGGAGCGCTAACCGCTTCCGGCTTCCTCTTTTCCGGCGCGACAGGATCGAGCCTGACGATACCCCAGGCATTATGCCTCTAATTCAAGCGGACGCCGCGCCGCCCGCCGCCTGATTTAAATCTTCCCCGCCCAGCGCGCTCAGCAGCGCTTCGAGAAAGCCGGCCAGTTCCAGCGCCATGATGGAGAAATCCACGTCGAAGCGGGTAGCGACATCATCGGCTTCGATATCGTCGGCCTGCTCCTGCACCATCTCGGAAAAGCGCAGCCGCTTGATCACCAGCTTTTCGTCGAGCACGAATTCAATCCGCTGCTGCCAGTTCAGCGCCAGCTTGCTGACATGCATGCCGGTTTTCAGGTGATTGACGATCTCGGCCGCCGCCAGGTTCTGATTCTTGCAGCGAATCACGCAGCTGATATCGGCGTTATCGCGCAGCTCGCATTCCTCGCCCAGCTCGAAACCCTGCCCGGGCTGCGCACTGTCCACCCATCGCGTCATGACATCGATCGGCTGGCTGTTCGACGCCAGCGGAACCAGGGACAGCGAACCGAGCGCCGAGCGCAGGTCGTCGATCAATTCCTCGGCGCGTTTGGCCGAAGCCGCGTTGACCACCAGCAGGTTGTCGCGCGGCGAGATATAGGCGTACTGCAGTGACGAGCGGACAAAGGCTTTGGGCAACAGGCTGAAAACGATTTCATCCTTTAGCGAACGCCGCTGTTTGGCCGGCAGTTTGCGCGCTTCCTGCTCTTCGATTTGCAATACCTTTTCCTCCAGCGCCTCGTTGACCACCGCGGCCGGCAGCAGCCTGTCCTGGCGTTTACTGCAAATCATCAGGTAACCATTGGTCGCATGCACGAATTCACTGCCGTGTCGGCCCAGCGGCGGCGCCCAGCCCGTGCGGCTCGTCTCCTGGCTGCCGCAGGGCACGAAACTGCTTTCTTCGAGCTGCCTGCCCAGCGTTTCGGCGTCGAGTTCGAAAGGTTTGGTAAAGCGATACAGCTGTAGATTCTTGAACCACATGGATGAAATTTTCCCTGAAACCGAGTGCGTGTGAATTTTCGAGCTGCGCAGTCTATCAGCTTGCCGCCGAAAAACCATCGCGCCGTTAGCCTGGATTCGGCGGCCGTTGTTCAGAGCGGCGCTATTGTCGGTTATCATTGGATTTTCCGCCCCTCATGCCGCATAGCCCTGACCGAACGGATGAACAACACGATTCTGCTAACCACGCTCAACGCGCGCTACATGCACTGCGCCTTTGCGCTTCGTTACCTGTACGCAAACCTCGGCGAGCTGCAGCAACAGGCGCAGATAGTCGAGTTCACCATCCAGCAGCGCGCCATCGATATCGTCGAGCAATTGCTCGCTCGCAAGCCCGCCATCATCGGTTTCAGCGTGTACATCTGGAACGTGACCGAGACCACCGCGGTGGTCGAGCTGCTGAAGCAGGTATCGCCACGAACCACCGTGGTGCTGGGCGGCCCGGAGGTCAGTTTTGCCAACGACCTGCCGGCGCTCGCCGAACAGGCCGACCACGTCATAACCGGCCCCGGCGAAATCAGCTTTCGCCAGCTGTGCCGGGACCTGCTGCGACGGATTCCGATGGCGTCTAAAATTATCGCCGGCAGCAGCGTCAGCCTCGACCAGCTCGAGCTGCCCTACGCTTTTTACAACGACGAGGATTTGCGCAACCGCCTGATCTATGTCGAGGCCTCGCGCGGCTGCCCGTTCAAATGCGAGTTTTGCCTGTCTTCGCTCGACAGGACCGCGAAACCCTTCGAGCTCGGGCGCTTCCTCGATGCGATGGACGACCTTTATCGCCGCGGCGCGCGTAATTTCAAGTTCATCGATCGAACCTTCAACCTCAAGGTCAGCACCAGCGTCGCGATCCTCGAGTTTTTCCTGGCGCGCATGGATGACGATCTGTACCTGCATTTCGAAGTCATCCCCGATAGCCTGCCGCGCAAACTCGCGCAGGTGCTGGCCAGGTTCCCGCCGGACTCGCTGCAGTTCGAAATCGGCGTGCAGACCTTCGACGGCCGGATCCAGCAAACCATCAGCCGCAAACAGGACAACCAGGCGTCGCGCGACAACCTGCGCTGGCTGCGCCAGCACACCGGCGCGCATATTCATGCCGACCTGATCTTCGGCCTGCCCGGGGACAGCCTGGAAAACTTCGCGAAAAGTTTCGATCAGCTGGTGTCGCTGAACCCGCAGGAGATACAGCTCGGCATTCTGAAGCGCCTGCGCGGCGCGCCGATCAACCGGCATAACGACGAATTCGAGCTACGCTACAACCCGGCGGCGCCGTACAACGTCCTGAGCACGCGCGATATCGACTTCCAGACCATGCAGCGGGTCAACCGTTTTGCGCGCTTCTGGGACCTGATCGGCAATTCCGGCCGCTTTCGCAACAGCCTGCCGCTGATCCTGGCGCAGCGCCCGTTCGAACGCTTCCTCGAACTGAGCGACAGCCTTTACGACCTCGCCGGCAGCACCTGGAAAATATCCCTGCGCCGCCTGTTTAGCCTGCTGTTCAGCGTGTTAACCGAGCAATTGAAGCTGGACCCGGCGCAGGTGCGCGAGGCGCTAGATGCCGACTTCAAGCTAAGCGGGCAAAAGGGCGTCATCGATCTCGACAAACCAGGGCCGGAAGCAGTTATCCGTTCGGGCGTCGCCAACAAACGTCAACGCCTGCACCAGCGCGACCCCGCCTGAAAGAGATACAGATCGGCTCCCCTCGACCCGCTACCCGCCAGCAAGACTTCGTTCGGACCAGGCCTTTGATGGCAAATCATTTCTATATCGCCGGCGCTCGGGTTAAGATTTTCGCTCCCTGACCCAGGCATCCCAAAGGCGCAGCGACTTGTCCCGGTTTTCCCTTCCCGTCGAGGAATGTCTCGACACCCTGAAACAGCGATTGCGCGAACGCGACGAAGTCGTGCTGCAAGCGCCGCCGGGCGCCGGCAAGACTACTCTGGTGCCGCTGGCGCTAATGGACGAATCCTGGCTCGCGGGTCGCAAGATCCTGATGCTGGAACCGAGGCGAATCGCGACCCGGTCCGCCGCCTACCGCATGGCCAGCCTGTTGAACGAATCCCCGGGCCAGACCGTCGGCTATCGCATGCGCCTGCAAACGAAGGTCGGCAAAGGCACCCGCATCGAAATCATCACCGAGGGCATTCTGACCCGGATGCTTCAGCAAGACCCTTCGCTGGAAGAAGTCGGGCTGGTGATATTCGACGAGTTCCACGAGCGCAACCTGGACTCGGACCTTGCGCTGGCGCTATGCCTGAAGGGGCGCGCGCTGTTCCGCAGCCAGCCCGAGGCGGGCGATTCAGTTCTCAAGATACTGGTCATGTCGGCCACTCTCGACAGTCACAATATCGCCCGGCTGCTGGCCGAGGCGCCAATCGTAAAAAGCGAAGGCCGACTTTACCCTGTCGATATCATTTACGGCCGCGCGCGGCAGCCCGATGACAGAATCGTCGATCGCATGGTGAGTACGATAAAGCAGGCGCTGCAGGACAATCCCGACAGCAGCCTGCTGGCTTTCCTGCCGGGACAGGGGGAAATTCGCCGCAGCGCCGAGGCGCTGGCGGAATGGCTGCTGTCGAAACAGCTTAAAGACATTCACCTGCTCCCGATGTACGGCAACCTGTCGATCGAGGAGCAGCAGCGCGCCATCGCGCCGCTGTCGGGCAAGCAGGCGAACGATCGCAAGGTCGTGCTGGCGACCAACATCGCCGAAACCAGCCTGACCATCGAGGGCATCGACGTGGTGGTCGATTCGGGCCTGGCGCGCGAGGCCCGCTTCAACCCGGCAACCGCGATGACCGGCCTGCACACGGTGAAGATTTCGCGTGCGTCGGGCACCCAGCGCGCGGGCCGCGCCGGCAGGCTGGGGCCGGGTAAGTGTTATCGCCTGTGGTCGGAGGAACAGCAGCAGCAGCTGGCGCCGCAGGGCACGCCGGAAATAATGCAGGCAGACCTTGCGCCGCTGGCGCTGCAGTTACTGCAATGGGGCGTCGACGATCCCGGCGAGTTGAGCTGGCAGGATGCCCCGCCCCGGGGTCACTGGCGGCAGGCGCTCGATCTGCTCGATCTGCTGGGTGCGCTGGAAACGCGAAATCGCAGGCGCGTGCTAAGCGCGCATGGGCAAGCCATGACGGCACTGTCGGTACACCCCAGGCTTGCGCACTTGCTGTTGCGTGGCGCACAAAACGGGCAGACCGAATCGGCCTCGCTGCTCGCCGCCCTGCTGTCCGACCGGGATCCGTTGAGCGGCGACAATCCGGACCTGTCCGATCGGCTCGATATCCTGACCGCAACGGCGCCCTGTCCGCCGCAACACCGCGGCTGGCTGGAACGCAGCCGACAGCTGGCAAGACAGCTGCAACAGCAATTGGGCAGGCTGAAACAAAATGCCCCGGCGCCAGCCTATCTGCTCCAGCCCGGACAATTGGCCGGATTTCTGCTCGCATGCGCCTACCCGGAACGGGTGGCGCGGCGCCGGCACTCGGGCGGCTATCAGCTCGCCAATGGCCGCAGCGCAAACTTCTCCGGCGCCTTCAGCCTCGGGCGCCATCGATGGCTTGCGGTCGCCGAAGTCAGCGGCATCGAGGGCGGCAAGGGCGACGTAATCCGCTCCGCCGCGGCCCTCGACGAAACGCTGTTCGAAACCGCGCTGGCCGATATGGTAGGCAACGAAACCGTCGCACAGTGGGATAAAAAGGCCGGCCGATTCGTCGCCGAGGCGCAACAAAAAATCGGCGCCCTGGTATTGCACAGGAAAACCCTGGACGCGGTCCCCGTCGAAGCCAGGCGCGAAGCCCTGGTAGAGTTTCTTCGCGACCAGGATCTCAGGCCGCTGCCCTGGCGCGCCGAGCTTCACCAGTGGTGCGCCAGGGTCTGCCTGCTGCGCTCTATCGACCCCGCGGCAGGCTGGCCCGACGTCAGCCACGAGGCCTTGCTTGCGAGCCTCGACGACTGGCTCGGGCCCTATCTGGACGAGGTCAATTCGTTACAGGATTTCGGCAAGCTCAAACTGAAGGAAATCCTAGCCGCGCTGTTACCCTGGGAACAGCAGCAACGTCTGCACCAGCTGGCGCCCGTTCGCCTGCGCGTGCCGTCGGGCTCGTCGATCGCGATCGACTATAGCCAGAACCCGCCGGTGCTAGCGGTCAAGCTGCAGGAAATGTTCGGTTGCGAGCAAACGCCGACCGTTGCCGGCGGCAAGGTGGCGCTGCTGGTGCACCTGTTGTCTCCCGCCGGCAGGCCGCTGCAGATTACGCAGGATCTGGCGGGCTTCTGGCGTTCGTCTTATCACGACGTCAAAAAAGATATGAAAGGGCGTTATCCGAAACATCCATGGCCGGACGACCCACTGGCGGCGACGGCGACTCGCAAGACCAAAAACCGGTCCTGAATCCCGGCCGACAATATCTGTGGGCTAGCCGCTTCGAAACCGCGACGAATCGGGTAAACTGCCCAGGTCATTTTATTCGAATGAATCCGCTATCGTTATATCGGTCAGTCTGATTTCAACCGGGGAGCCTGTTTTGCAACAACTGGATATCAATCGAAAGCCGATCGTCGCGGGCGCGGCGTTTGCGATGCTCGCCGTTTTGATCGGCGCGTTTGCGGCGCACGGACTGAAGCAGGTGCTGGACGTCTATGCCCTGGGACTGATCGAGATCGCCGCCCGCTACCAGATGTACCACGCCATCGCGCTGTTGATCGTTGGCGTGATGTCGATGGCCAGGCAACTGTCGGCGCGCTGGCTAACGCTGGCCGCGGCCGCTTTTGTCATCGGCATCGTCCTGTTCAGCGGCTCGCTCTACCTGCTGGCGTTCAGCGGCATAGGCTGGCTCGGCGCTATCACACCGGTGGGCGGCGTCGCCTTCGTCGTCGGCTGGTGCGCGCTGATCGCCGCCGCCATCAGGCCTTCCGGCGAGGTCGTTCGCTGAGCAAAGCCTGCGGCTGTTTTAACGCGGTCGCGCCGCTGCCGCTCGAGGCAGCGGATATCTCTCGATATCGTTTCGCACTGCTATACTCATTGCCGAACCGGTTGTAAATCAAAAGGATTCCAATGCTCGAACCGCTACTCAAACAGGCGGGCGAATTGCCGTCACTGCCCGAGGTCTATATCCGGGTAACCGAACTGCTGGAAGCTGAATCCAGCACCGCGGACAGGATCGGCGCGGCGGTTCAGACCGACCCGACCCTGACCGCCAGGATTCTGAAACTGATCAACAGCGCCTATTTCGGTTTACGCAACCCGGTCACCTCGATCCCACAGGCGGTAACCCTGCTGGGTCGCCAGCAGTTGCAACAGTTACTGATCGGTTCGGTACTGTCGGGCGTTTTCAAGGATTTCGACCTCGGCGCCTTTCCACTGCGCGACTTCTGGCAACACAGCGTCAAGACCGCGATCATCGCACGCCAGCTGGCGATGCAAAACGCGAGAATCATCGATCACGAGGCTTTTTTCACCGCCGGCTTGCTGCACGACATCGGATGGCTGGTAATTGCCAAGGTCAACCCGGGATCCTTTATCCAGATAACCGAACTCGCCAAAGCCCAGAACAGGGAAATCATCGACGTCGAGGCCGATAAGTTCGGCGTCACGCATATCGAGGTCGGCGTCGCGCTACTGGAAAAGTGGGGCATCCCCGGCCTGATCATCGAGTGTGTCAGGAAACATCACGACAGCGATCACGTCGAGCCTTACGAGATCGAAACCTGCATCGTTTACATGGCGAATCAATTGAGCCGCATCGACCTCAGCAACGAGCAATTCGAGGCAGAGGATGGGATACCCGAATTTCTCGCCAGCCTGCCCAACTGGGAACAGTCCAAATGCACGCTGGAACAGATTATCGTTGCCTGCCGGCTCGCCGACGAGCAATGGCTGGAGGTAATGGAATCGCTCGGCATGGTCGACCTCGATATCGACGAAAACGATGAAGAAACTTTCCTGTTCAAAACCGATCTTGGCAGGATCTAGGCTATTGCGGCTAGCAAGAAAATACCGGGGAACTCATCGTTCACCCGGTTACTCCAGCCGCCGTTAATGATAGCCTTGCCGTAACCGGATCCTGATATCGCGAGTAACCGTTATTCATGTGCCAGCTGCTAGGTTTATCGTCATCCGAGCCCATACGCCTGACGTTCAGCTGGGACGCATTCGCGCTGCAGGGTTCATATCAGGGCGGCAATCCGGACGGCTGGGGCGTTGCCTGGTACGAAGGCGCGGA
>CALJQI010000098.1 GCA_937980285.1 uncultured Gammaproteobacteria bacterium
CAATGGTTCGATAGCGACAGTAAGCTTTACGTGCAGCCCCGGCAGCGGCGAGTCGGCATGGTTTTTCAGTCCTACGCGCTGTTTCCCCACCTGAGCGCGCAGGAAAACGTGCTGCAAGCTATCGCCGATGGCAAAACGGAGAACAAGACCGAGCTGGCCGACGAGTACCTGGCGCGGGTTAACCTCAAGGGTCTCGGCGCGCGCCGGCCAGAGCAAATGTCGGGAGGCCAGCGCCAGCGAGTCGCGGTTGCCCGCGCGCTGGCGCGCGAGCCTGATGTTCTGCTGCTCGACGAACCATTCTCGGCGGTCGACAAGGTTACCCGCATCCGCCTGCAGCGCGAACTGGTCGAGCTGCGCTCCAACCTGTCGGTTCCGATCATCCTGGTTACCCATGACATCGAGGAAGCGGCGCGCCTGGCGGACCGCATCGCCGTTTTACACGAAGGCAGGATATTGCAGATGGCGGCGCACGACCTTTTGTCCAGGTTCCCGGTCAACATCGACGTCGCGCGGCTGGTCGGCATTCGCAATATTTTCAACAGCAAGCTGGCGCGCATCGACAGTCGACAGCAAAAACTCGAGCTGCAATGGGGCAAAACGCTGCTTGAAATGCCGTACCGATCCGGCTTCGAGCCGGGGCAGTCAGTTATCTGGTGCATTCCCTCGGACGGAATCGTGGTTCACCGGCGTAACCGGCCCTCGCGCGGGGAACACGAGAATCCGGTGTTCGGCGTCATCGACGAAGTGTTTCAGTTTGGGCAGACAACCGAACTTACTATCGTGGTCGACGATCCGGACGCGCACCCACTGCACTGTTCGGTGCCGACTCATGTCGCCATGCGTAACGACCTCGGTGTCGGCGCCGACATCGGCGTCTCGATCAAGGCGGACATGATCCACATCATGGCTAGTGCGACCGGCGATCAACCCGGCTGACTGGTTTCGAATTTGAAAGGCACCTCGTAGCGCCTGTTACCGGCCTGCACCTTCACCAGCACCCGCCACTGCATCAAGTTGCGCGAACAGGCAAAAACGCCGGCATCGCCGCTGAAAGAGCCCCTGTTTTCGCCAGAATCCTGTTTTTGGAGATCGTAAACGAAATGCTCCAGGTAGCCCATGTTCATATCGACGCCCTTGAAACGAACGCCGACCACCTGCGGCGCAATCTGCTCGAAACTGGCATTCAGAAGCAGCGTATCCGTCGGCGACGGCCGCTTGGGATCGATGGTCAATCGCATGCTGCCGCCCTGTGGAAAACTTACCGAACAGGACTCCAGGTGTAACGCACAATCTTCGACAACCGGCAGTCGAAGCGTTTCGTCGGCAGGCCACAGGTAGTGGTATCCGAACAATCCGGCGATTACCAGCAACGGGATTGCGGACAGCGCGATCGGTCGCCGGTATTTCATCACGACGACCAGCTGTCCTGAATCGCGGCAAGATCCCGGATCATCGTATCTGGATCATGCGGAGCGGTAAAAATTGCATGCAGCTTGCCTAAGGGATTGAGCAGGAATATCGATGCCGAGTGATTGATCAGGTAAGAATCCCTGAGATCGGCGGGAATCGTCGCGGTCGAATCCAGTTCCAGCGCCTCGCCATCGCGGTAATAAACCCGCTCGTAAAACACGCCGATCGACTCGCATAGCAAATCGATACTCGACTGCTCACCGGTAACCCCGATGAAATCGGGGTGATAGAAGGCGGCGTATTCCTGCAAAGGCTGCAGTTTATCGCGCTGCGGATCGACCGAGACGAACACCACCTGCGGCGCTTCGACTTCGTTATCGGCATTGCTTTCCATCGCACGCATCATTTCAGCCAGCATGAACAGTTCAGTCGGGCAAACGTCCGGGCAATGGGTATAGCCGAAAAACAGCAGCGACCACTTACCGCGGGCATCTTCGAGATCATAGTCGCCCCGCTCCACGTGGCTGAGATTGAAATCGGTTATGGTCGCGGCTTCCGGCAGCATAAACGCCGACTCGGTTTCGGCGACCCTGGCGCGCTGGTCACAACCGCTGACGGCCAGCAACAGGCCGGGCAGCAGCAGGCGTAAAATAGATTTTGCTTCAGGAAACTGGATTTTCATATTTGCATTCCTGTCTACAGGTTGAGGTTGCTATAGCAAGCCACGAAACGGTATGTACCCGCCCGCAATCCTGTAATACTCCGTCACGTTGGGGGATTGCCGTGACGGCGTCATTCATGCGGGCGAGTGCATGTTCGTGAACTCTGCTATTCGGCGTCCATTTCGTATTTCTTCTTGCAGTCCTTGTCGTGCTTCATTTCGTGTTCCTTGTTGCACTTCCTGTCGTGCTTCATTTCATGTTTTTTCTTACACTCCTTTGCTGACTTCATTTCATGCTTCCTGTCGCAGTTTTTCCCCTGCTTCATTTCGTGGTCATGGCCTTTCATGCCCTTTTTGCCTTTACGCACGACTGCCTCGACGCCCTGTTCCGAACCGTCGCCCAGCACCAACGTCAGTTGCAGCTTGTCGCCAATTGCCGGGACTTTTTCGGGGGCGATCAGCATGACATGCCAGCTACCCGGCTTGAGCACGGTGGCGGAATGCGGCGCCACCGGAATTTTTTGTTGCGGCACCATTTTCATCACATCGCCAACCATCATGGTGCGATGCAGCTCGACTCGATCGACCGCCAGCGAGGTACGCGCCGCGACTACCGCCAGCTCGGCGCCGGAGTGGTTTTCCAGGGTCATGAAAACGCCCAGCGCGGGCGCGTTCGGCGGCGCCGCCCGCACCCAGGGATCGATTACCTTCAATTCGGCGGCGGCTGCATAAAAGGCGCAGGACAACAGCAATACTGTGCTCAGGGCACGCAATACATAAGCTTTCATTGTTCAAATCTCTATAACGACACATTTCGGAGGATTCGATTTCAACGGATCGAATCCAGCATGGTATTCGTATTTTTCAACTCGAAACGCAGGACCCTGAAATACCGTAGCGGGTCAAGGCAGAGCGGAGATCAGGCGGGGGGCGCGCGGCTTAGAAAGCTTGAGAATAGCGGGGGATTGGTGATGCGATACAGCGGCCCGGCTGCGCTGTCCCGATCCAGCCGGTAGCGCGATTCGAGCCGCAGTTCATGGCTAACGGGCTCGGCGTTCAGGTTGGCCTGGAAAATACAGGCCGTGCATTCCCAGCAATTGCTTCGCTCCCGGGGCTCGCCCTCATCGAGGCTGACGAAGACGGTCACGGAGCCATACATGGTGCACAGCGTGTCGGTATATCCGTTCACCGATTTCGCCATCGCGCCCTGGAAGGCGGGCGCGAGACACTGCAACAGGAAGATGAGCGCGGTGTAAAACAGCACGCTGCGCTTGCTCCTGGTGATAGTGAAATTACGTCTCATACCAGGCTAAGAATAACCATCGGCGGGATCGCGGGGTTTGACTTATGTCATGTCAGCGCAGGCATTTTTGCCGCCAAACGCGGGGCGGGATTTGGCTACAGCGTCAGCGCGATTCGATACGCATCCAGCAGGGCCGCATGCAGCGAACGACTGCTGACCGCGTCGCCGACCCGATACAGCACAAAGCCGCCGTTCCCGTCCGGCTGATGCGGTTGAGGCTGGACTCGCAGCAGCGCCTCGATGTCGGTGACTCCCCTGTTGAGCGCTTTATCCTTCAATGCCTGAAACACTTCGTCGAGCGGATAAGTTCCGCCTTCGACCACCACCTGGTCAGACTCGATCTCAACCGTTTCGTCGGTCAGATCGTTGCGAAACGTCGCCCGCAAACCGTCGCCTTCGGGCCGCACCGAGAGCAGCATCAGGTCGAGCCGGGTCTCGATTCCATACTGATAGAACTGCTTGCGATGCACCGGGCGCTCGGCGTAACCCAGTTCGGCGCCAACGCGATCGTCGATGGTCGCGAACACCACCTGCGAACCCTGCCCGGCGATGAATTCGGCGCAGGACGGCGCTTCGTGCCGGCCGGTGCCGTCGTAGACCAGCACCCGCTTCGCCGCTTTAACGTCACCGCCGAGCACATCCCAGGTGCTCAGGCAATGCTGCTCGCCTTCGACATCACCGAAATTGGGCAGGCCGCCGCTGGCGACGATGACGACGTCGGGATCGAAAGCGAGCACATCCTCGCCGTCGGCATAGGTATTCAAATGTACTTCGACACCGAGATGCTCGAGCTCGGCGACGCGCCAGTCGACGACTGAGATAATGTCACGGCGCCAACCGGCCCTCGAGGCCAGCTGCAGCTGCCCGCCCAGTTGCGGCGTCGCCTCCAGCAAAACCACCCGGTGCCCGCGTTCGGCGGCGACGCGCGCCGCTTCCATGCCGGCCGGCCCGCCGCCGACGACGATGATTTTCCTGATCGGACCGCGACTGGGATCGATTACCTGCGGCAGCTCGGTTTCGCGACCGGCGGCGGCATTGTGGATGCAGGAAGGCTTCTTGTGCATGCAGTGCGAGGCGCCGAAACAGGGACGGATGCGGTCCTCCTCGCCGCGCCTTATCTTGTTGACGATTTGCGGGTCGGCGATATGCGCGCGCGTCATCGCCACCATGTCGAGTATGCCTTCACGGATCGCGTAGCGCGCGGTGGCGACGTCGGTGATACGCGCGGCGTGGAACACCGGCAGCGAAACAGATTGTTTCATCACCGCCACCTGCGGCAGAAACGGCGCCAGCGGTTGCGTCATGCCGGGCATGTTTTTCTCCGCCAGGAAGAGCTCGGTATCCATGCGCCCGGAAACGCAGTTGAGAAAATCGATCGCGCCATCGCGCTCGAGGATTTGCGCGATGGCGATGGCGTCCTCGGCGGACAGCCCGCCGCGATCCTCGTGGATCGACATGCGCATGCCGACGAGGAAGTCGTCGCCGACGTTGTTGCGAATTTCCTCGTGCACCATCAGCGCAAAGCGAACCCGATTCTCGATACTGCCGCCAAACCTGTCGCTGCGGCGATTGACGTCGGGTGAAAAAAACTGGCCGATAAGGTGCGAGCCGGCATGAGTTTCGAGCCCGTCGAGACCGCCCTCGTAGCAGCGCCGCGCGGCCTGGCCGAAAGACCGGACAATGCGCCGGATATCGTCTTCGTCGATTTCCCGCGGGATGCTGCGATGCAGGGTTTCGCGTACCGGGCTCGGCGCCAGCGTCGGCAGCCAGTAATCGTTGGTCGCGTCGCCGCGACGCCCGAGGTGGGTAATCTGGCACATCAGCGCCGCATCGCGGGCGTGAATGCGCTCGGAGAAAGATTGCAGGTAAGGAATGACCCTGTCGTCGTCGACGCGTAGCTGGTCGAACACCGAGGGTGAATCGGGCGCCACGTTGGAAGAGCCGCCGAACATGGTCAGGGCGAGTCCGCCTTTGGCCTTCTCTTCATGGTAGCGCTGATAACGCTCGCCCGGCATGCCGCCGTCGTCCATGCCGCTGGCGTGACTGGTGCTCATGATGCGATTTTTCAGCGTCAGCCGCTTTATCCTGAGCGGCTGAAACAGCGGGTCCCTGTCGTTATTTGCGGAATCGGTGGATGTCATGGATTCGGCCGCCTGCCGCGATGGATTTCAAAATCAGCCTCTAGTGTAATCCCGATCCTCGAAATTGCTCAACGAAAATTCAGCAACTCGTCCGCAGCTATTTGCGCTGGGTCGTCGAACAGCTGCCAGCTGTCGCGCGCAATGCCGTCGAAAACTTTCCGGTAACGCTGGTCTCCATCGTCGCTGCCATCGGCATTGCGAATCAGTATCTTGATGATTTGCGCCGGATAGCGTCGCGCGATATCGCCATAAACCTCGGGATCCTGTTCGCCGCTGTCGCCGACCAGGATGAACTTGCGCTCGGGATATCGCTGTAAAATCGGCTCGATCTGCGCGGGCTTGGTCTCGGTGCCCTTCTTGAAAAAATTGAGCAGGGTTTCATCGCGGAAGCGCACCGACTTCAGGCTCAGCGTCGCCCAGGGGAATCCCGAGGCTTCGATAAAGGCCTCCAGCGGCGGGTAAAGCTGCCACGGGCTCGACGAAACAAAATGCAGCCGGGCGCCGCCCGCGGCCAGCGATCGATACAGTTCCGGCATACCCGCAACCACCTCGAAGTCTCGAAAGAAGGTATTTTCGAACAGCTTGCGGTGATCGGTGACGTTGGTGATCTTGATGGTATCGTCGATATCGCTGATCACGCTGACACCGGGGCCCGACACCAGCTCCACCTGGCCTTCGAATCGACGCTCATCCCCTGCAGGAGTGAGCGCAAAAAAACGCAGCCTGCCCTGTTGCGCGACCGCCGCCGCGGTCGTCACCGGCAGTTGCAGCAGGGCGCTGAGCTGGCCGTTTTCCTCCGATAGCGGCAGCTCGTAGTCTCGACCCGCGAGGCGAATCAACAGCCGCTTGCCGCGCTCGTTGTCGGCCAGCAGCAGGTTGCTGCGTCGGCTGAACACTTCGGCTGTCTGCTCGCTTACTTTCAAGTCGTAAGCCGACTCGAGCAGCGCGGCAAAGGCGCCCTGCCGCAGCACGCTGTCGGCGGGCTCGTAGACCCAGGCGTGAATCGGTATCTGCCAGTGCGTTCCGCCCTCATCGAGCCAGGCGGCGGTATTGAAAAACACCAGCTGCTCGTCGGCCTTGATATCGGAATGTTCGGAGGAAATATCGGCGACGCGCGCAAAGGCGCAATTGGGCCAGCCGAAACCCCAGCGCCAGGGTAACAGGCTACAGGGCTGTCCGCCCAGGCGCACCGCCTGGTACATCAAATCCGCAATCAGGGTAAAGCCCTGCTCGACCTCTTCGCCGGTTAGCGAGTACTTCTGACCCAGCGTCGGCGCCAGCTCGACACCGGTATCGACGACGCACTGCCGCAGCCGCCGGTCGGCCGCCTGTCGCTGGCGATAGCCGTCGAGCGCGCTGCCCCACCAGTACTCCCTGTCGTGCGCTACGCAGCAATCTTCCCAGGGCGGCTCGTCGCCGAACTCATCGGCGAATCCCGGCAGCCTTGCAGCCAGCAGTTTCCAGTTCAGCGACAGATTGGCGCTACAGCCGTCGCTGGAAAAAGCACCCAGCTCGCCTTCGCTTTGCACCGTTTGCAGCTGCCGCAGCCGCAGCTCCTCGAATTC
>CALJQI010000099.1 GCA_937980285.1 uncultured Gammaproteobacteria bacterium
ACCGGGCTGCCCAGCTTGCGCCTGTGCAAGGATCGGCTGCAGCGAGCCCTCGCCGAGTCCCGACGCAGCCGCCAGATGGCGGTCATCATGTTTCTCGACCTCGACGGCTTCAAGTCGATCAACGATGACTACGGTCACGAGTATGGTGACAGCGTTTTAAAAACCACAGCCGGCCGCATCCAGGCGGAAACTCGTGAAACCGACACCGTGGCCAGAATCGGCGGCGATGAATTCCTGGTAATCCTGCCGGGTATCCCGGACCTGTCGATCGTCGAGCGGATCGCGCGCAACCTGATCCAGCAGGTATCCCAGCCGATAGTTATCGACGGCTACGAAATCGCGGTCGGGGCCAGTATCGGCATTTCGATCTACCCGGATGACGCCAGCGACGCGGAGGAACTGATTCGTATCGCCGACAAGGCGATGTATGTAATCAAAGGCGATGGCAAAAACAGCTTCGGCTTCGCCCGCGCCAGCCGGCTCAATTAAAACACTCGTAGTCGAGTTCGTCAGCGGTTAAGCTCGACCGCCTGCTTACTTTTCCGGGGTGCAGCGAGGTGTCGCGCTATACCACCAATAACCTGCTCGGTATCGCATTGATGATGCTGTCGATGCTGCTGTTCGAAGTCATGGACGCGGTTGCCAAGTGGCTGGTGAGCGCGGATATGTCGGCGATCCAGGTGATTGCGGTGCGCAGCTGGATGATCCTCATCATGATCCCGTTGATCCTTGCCGTCAGGGGCGAGCTGGGCGAGCTTCGGGTCGATCGCCCGAAGCAGCACTTGTTGCGCGGCATGCTCGGTTTCCTGGCGCCGTTCACCTTTTTCAGCTCGCTCAAAACCCTGCCGCTGGCCGATGCCACAGTGGTGTTTTTCAGCGCCGCCTTCTTCCTCACCGCGGCCTCGGCGCTGGTGCTGAAGGAGCGAGTCGGCCTGCATCGATGGAGCGCCGTCGTGATCGGCTTCGCCGGTGTCGTCATCGCCATGGACCCGCGCGCCGATGCTCCCATCGGAGCTTACCTGCTGGCGCTTTGCGGCGCGGTCTTCTATGCCTGTATTTTTATCTGGGGCAAACAGCTATCGAAGCGGGACTCGGTGATTTCTCTGGTGTTCTCGCTGCATTTCGGTATGGGCGTCTCCGCCTGCCTGTTGCTGCCCTGGGTGTGGGTACCCGTCAACGCCGAAATGCTGGGCATGCTGCTGCTGATGGCCGTGATCGCGCTGATCGCGCATTTTATATTCACGCTGGCCTTTGCCCGCGCCGACGTATCGGTGCTGGCGCCGTTTGAGTATACTGCGCTGGTGTGGGCAACGATCATCGGCTACGTTATCTGGCTCGATTTCCCGTCTCCCCGGGTCTGGACAGGCGCGGTGATCATCATCGGCTGCGGGCTCTACGTGATCCACCGCGAATCGTTGCACCATAAAACCTGAGTTTCGGGCCTCGCTATCGCTGGCGATTACCGCCCCGTTATCGAAGAGGAGGATATCCATGAAATCGAGTGTTCCAGTCAATACGATCCTGCTGGCGTGGCGCGCATCATGGAATTTCAGCTGCAGGACTGCGCCTGTATTCGACGTTGATTCGTAGTCAGGCCTGAACCGCCATCGGATCCGGGCGCACTCTGGAATGACGGTTTCTTCGAGGCTGCTCGGCGGACATCGCGATCATCCCGTTCTCGGAATCGTAACCTTCACCGGCAACCTGTTGCTGATGACCCTGCTTAGCGCGGCCGTACGCGAACTGGTCAACCGCGACTACCCGTTGGGCGAAGTCCTGCTGCTACGTTACCTGTTCGCGAATGTTTTCTTCCTCGTCATCCTGTTTTCCACCATCGGCCTGGCGGGTCTGGTCACGCGGCGACCGCTGGACCACGCCATCCGCAGCGTCAGCGGCGTCATCAGTCTCGGTTTGCTGTATTTCGCGATTACCCGCATCCCGATTGCCGACGCTACCGCGCTCGCCTACGCGGCGCCGATTTTCATTACCGTGCTTTCGATATTCCTGCTTGGCGAAGTTATCGGTTTGCGCCGCTGGCTGGCGGTGTTGACCGGCTTCGTCGGCGTATTGCTGATTGCCAGGCCGCAGGCGGGCAGCTGGGACATCGGTGTCCTCGCCGCCGCCGCGTCGGCTTTTACCGGCGCGTTGGTGGCGATCTGGTTACGCAAACTGAGCAGCAGCGAAAATCCGCTCGCGATCGGTATTTATTACAACAATCTAGGCTGCCTGGTTTGCCTGGTCTGGGTACTGATGTCCGGCTGGTTGACGCCGCGCGCAGAAGACCTGTTGCTGTTGCTGGCTTTTGGGCTGGGTTGCGGGCTGCAGCAATGGTTGCTGACGGTCAGCTTTCGTTACGCCGAGGCCAGCCTGCTGGCGCCTTTCGAATACCTGGCGATGGTGTTTGCCGCCATCGTCGGCTTCGTTTTCTGGGGGGAAATTCCGTCGCTGACCACCTGGATCGGCGCCGCCGTAATCGCCGGCAGCGGTATGTTTATCTTTCGCCGTCAGCAGAAAACGATGAAATCGGACAAGCCGGTGGAGCCGGTGGTCATTGAGTAATTCGCGGCTTACGCTACTGGCGTCGATGCTGGTCACCTTTGTGCTCGGTTCGATACACGCGTTTTCGATATTCCTGGTCGCCTTTGAATCGCTGCTACAGCTGCCGCGTTCCGAGATCAGCCTGATTTACTCGTTGGCGCTGGTCGCGCTGACCCTGGCGGTGCTAATTGGCTATCGTATTTACGCACTGCTGCCTTCCTGGCTGCTGGTTCTGGGCACCTGCCTGCTGGCCGCGGCGGGGCTTGTCGTCGCGGCCAGGGCGCAGACCTGGTGGGCACTGTTTACCGGTTACAGTCTTGTTTTCGGCTTTTGTAACGGTATCGGTTACGGATATTGCCTGCAACTGGTCGGGCGAGTGATGCCGGAAATCAGGGGCTTTGCGATGGGCGCGGTAACCGCGGCCTACGCCATCGGATCGATTGTCTTCGCCAGGGTTTTTGCCTGGCGCATTACTCAGGATTCGGCGCAGTCGGCGCTGTTGACGCTTGCGCTTTGTCTGCTGGCCTGCGGCTTGCTGGCAGCACTGATGCTGTATGTTTCGCGGGCCCGTTTCGGCCGCTTGCCATCCGTGGACAGGCAGGCGGGTGGCGGCATCGATCATCTCAGGGTGGCGCAGTTCTGGCTGGCCTACATGGCGAGCGTGTTTGCCGGCCTGATGGCGATCGGGCACGCCGCCGGAATCGCAATGTCGGTGGGGGCCGGTGTGGAGCTGGCGACGCTGGCTGCAATAACCATAGGCATTGGCAGCGCGCTGGGCGGTTTTCTCGCCGGCTGGCTGGTCGACCGCTGGCCGCTCACCCGACTGCTGGTTGGTTTGCCGTTGATCGCCGCATCTGCGCTGTTGATCATCAGCCTGGCCGCGAGCGCGCCGATGGTTGTCGCCCTGCTGTCGCTGGTGGGATTCTCCTATGGATCGATCATCGCGGTTTACCCGGTTGCGATAGCCAACTACTTTGGCGCACAGGGGCCGCGCGCTTATGGCCAGGTATTCACCGCCTGGGGTTTTGCCGGGCTGGTGGCGCCCTGGAGCGCGGGCCTGATTTACGACCTGCACGCGGATTACGAGCTGGCGATGATCATCGCCGCCGTGCTCGCATTTCTGTCTGCACTGTGCGCCTGGTTTTTCAGGCTCGAGCAGGCTGACTGAAGCGGCCAGGGAATAAATTTGCACAAAGATTGCGCGCCCCGGGCGATGATGTTCCAATCGCAGGCATGGCGCAACAATCGAATTTACTGGGCTGCCTGTGGATGCTGGCCGGCGGGCTGCTGTTTGTCGCCGTTACCGTGCTGGTGCGCCACCTGGGCTCCGATTTGCCCGCCATCGAGGCCGCCTTTATCCGCTACCTGATCGGCGTCGTGCTGGTGCTGCCGATGATCTGGCGCATGCGCTGGCGCGGCATCAGGGCGGGCAGTTTCAGGCTTTATTTTTATCGTGGCCTGGTGCACGGGGTGGCGGTAATGCTGTGGTTTTTTGCGATGGCGCGTATCCCGCTGGCGGAAGTGACCGCGATCGGTTTTTCTACGCCGGTGTTCACCGCCATCGGCGCGATTCTGATTTTCGGCGAACAGGTCAGGGCGCGGCGCATGCTCGCCATCGCTGCGGGGTTTGTTGGCACGCTGGTCATCCTGCGGCCGGGCTTCCAGACTATCGAATCCGGCTCGCTGGCGCAGCTGGTGGCGGCCTTCTTTTTTGCCGGCTCGTTCCTGCTGGCGAAAAAAATGACCGAACGCGAGAACTCCGGCGATATCCTGGTAATGCTGACCATATTTTGCACGCTGGCGTTACTTCCGGGGGCGATTTACTACTGGCGCCAGCCGACGCTGGTCGAAATCGGCTGGCTGGCGCTGGTCGCGGTGTTCGCCACAACTGGCCACTACGCGATTACGCGCGCGATTTCGCATGCGCCGCTGACGGTGACGCAGCCGCTGTCCTTCCTGCAGCTGGTGTGGGCGATTTTATTCGGTTACTGGTTGTTCGACGAAGTGCCGGACA
>CALJQI010000100.1 GCA_937980285.1 uncultured Gammaproteobacteria bacterium
GCGAAAGCGAGCGGAATCGGAAACCAGGAAAACTCCCGTTCGAACGCCGCCGAGGTCATCGCCACGCCCTGAGCATCACCGGCAAAGTCGGGAGCCGCCACCTGCGCGGTACCGATAACCAGCGCGGTAATGGTACAAATGACGATAGTATCGATGAAAGGCTCGAGCAGGGAAACCACGCCCTCGGTAACCGGTTCGTCGGTTCTCACCGCCGAGTGCGCGATCGAGGCCGATCCGATTCCGGCTTCGTTGGAGAACACGGCGCGCTGAAAACCGATGATCATCGCGCCGAGCGCACCGCCTGCCACGCCTTCGCCGGTGAAAGCACCGGTGAATATGTTACCGATAGCGGTGGGGATTGTATTGGCGTTCATCAGGATTACGATGATCGCGAACAGGCAGTAAAAAATGGCCATGAAGGGCACGATTTTTTCGGTCACGCGGGCGATCGATTTTATGCCGCCGACGATGACCGAAAACACGATCCCGGCGAGTATCAGCCCGACCAGCCAGCCAAGCCCATCGAGCGCGCCGCCGGAGACATTGTTCAATTGCACGTAAGCCTGGTTGGACTGGAACATATTCCCGATGCCGAGCGCGCCGATGAAGATACCAATCGCGTAAAAGGTGCCCATGAACTTGCCGAAACCTTCCATGCCGCGTTCCTTGAAACCCTGGCGCAGGTAGTACATGGGTCCGCCGGATACATGCCCATCCTCGAACTCGTTACGGTATTTGACGCCCAGGGTACATTCAACGAACTTGGTCGACATCCCCAGGAATCCGGCCAGAATCAACCAGAAAGTCGCACCCGGACCACCGACGGTAACCGCTACCGCGACGCCGCCGATGTTACCAATGCCCACGGTTCCGGACACCGCGGTGGCCAGCGCCTGGAAGTGCGAAACCTCACCGTGGCTGTTGGGATCGGCGTAATCGCCGCGCACCAGTTGAATGGCATGCTTGAAACCCCGTAAATTGATGAAACCCATGTAAATGGTAAAAAATACCGCGCCTACCACCAGCCATAACACAACCACCGGCAGTTGAGCGCCAAACACCGGACTCTTGAAAAACACGATCTGACCGATCAGGGTCGCGATCGGCGCCGTCGCCGAGTTAATCGCCTCGTCGATGCCCGCCTGGGCAGTTGTCGCCGGGCCCAGTAATACACCGAGTATGTAAAATAATCGCTTCATTAATCTCTCCTCCTACGAACAGATTTTTATTCAGGTTTTATTGAGTGCCAGGATTCAGGGGACAACCGTGACGGGAACCGAAGAGGTCTGCACCAGGGCGGCGGAAACGCTACCGAAGATCATCGCATGCACACGCGATTCACCCTGTCGGCCGGTATAGATCTGGGAAGCGCCATGCTGATCGCAAAGTTCTAGCAGGGTTTCGGCGATTCTCCCGTGGTGGACGACGGTTTCGACATTGATCCCCTCTGATTTGAGGTTTTCTTTTTCAGGGGTCAAAATCGAATCATTCGCCCTTTGAATTTCCGATTCACGTCTCTTGTGACGCTCCTCGAGTTCTTGCGGGGTGTGAAAACTGTAGGGTGACCAGTCGATAACATAGGCCAGCACCAGATCGGAGTTGGTTAACTTGGCATGGGCAACGGCCGCGCTAAGCGCCCGTTTGCTGCCATCGCTCCCATCCAGCGCAACCAGGATTTTATTAGACATAATTTTCTCCTCGATGGTTTTGCTCTGTGTTTCTGCAGTAACCTCGCTCGAATGACCGGTTCGAGGCGAAGTATCAGCCGACAGTAGAGGGTTTTAGCGATGCAAAATAGGGCCAGAGGAATGCATTGATTAAGACCAGAACAAATCGGCTGCACTGCCTGATGGCGTGAAATTCAGGGCTGCGACCTTACTTCGGCCTGATTTAATCCCGATCGGCCGGATTACCGAGCCCGCCCTCGTAGCGCGCCATAAAATCGGGGGAAAGACCGCGTAACCGCTGCTTGTCCACTCGCCCGGAGCGGGTCAGGTAGCTGAAGGCGAACTCGGGCAGCGGCAAGGTCATTTTCTCGCGAAAGCCCTGGTACCATTGCGCCGAGGCACTGGCGGCTTCGAACAGCTTACGCGCAACCGGCATCCGTTGCTGTTGAAACAGCGCCAGCGCCGACGGTAAATCGTTCTCGGCCGCGAGTGCATTTACCAGCGAGATGGCGTCTTCCAGCGCCAGGCGCGTACCCGAACCGATCGAATAATGCGCGCTATGCGCGGCATCCCCCAGCAGTACCCGATTGCCGCTGATCCAGCTGTCGCACCATAGCCGGCGAAACTGACGCCACCTGCTTTTGTTGGTCAAAAGCGGCGCGCCGCCGAGCGCGTCGGCAAACAGTTCGCGACATTTCTCGGCGCTGTGCTTTTCATCCATCCCGGCAAAATTATAAGCATCGAAGCTCGCGGCATCGCATTCGACGATAAACGTGCTCAGGCCGGGAGCGTATCGATAATGATGGGCGTTGAGTTCACCACAGGGACCCTTGATAAAGGATTGCGTTAGCGTATCGAACGGCCGCGGCGTTCCGAACCATGCAAAATGATTGCCCCCGTGGTCGGTCTTCGGCGCAAAGCCGGCTTCGTCACTCCGGCGAACCAGCGAATTCATGCCGTCGGCGCCGATAACCAGATCGGCGGCATCCTCGATACCCTGCAGTGACTCCAGCCGCTGATCGAAGTGCATCTCCACCCCGACCTCGTCCGCGCGTGACTGCAGCAATTCAAGCAGACGCAAGCGGCCGATCGCGGAAAAGCCGATGCCGTCGAGGGTGATGGTTTCACCATGCAGCGAAATCCTGATGTCGCGCCAGCGTTCCATCTGCGGTGTAATCAAGGCGTGGGTCTGCGGATCGTCGGTCTGCAAAAAATCGAGCGCCTGGTCGGAAAACACGACGCCGAAACCGAAGGTGGCGTGCGCCGGATTCTGTTCCGTGACGCATACCTGGATACGCGGCGACAGGTTTTTCAGCAAAATGGCGGCGCACAAGCCGGCAGGACCCGCACCGATAATCTCCACCCGATCCAGTCTAACCACGAATTCTGTCCTTCGTATCGTTCATCGTCATCGCCTCAATAATGGGGATTAATCGACCAACCGATGCCATCGAGTCGAAGATTCCGCCTGCCCGGGACCGTCGCAGGCAAACGAGACTCTACATCAAATGCCCAGGTAGCGGGCTTTTAATTCGGCGTCCTCGGTAAGCGTGTCGGAATCGCCCTGCCACACCACCTGCCCTTTTTCGATTATGAAATGGCGATCGGCGATGGGCGCCATTTCATCGATATTCTTGTCGATCAGCAGGATCGTCATACCGGATTCCTTCAACTGTTCCAGCCGGCGCCA
The DNA here is from genome assembly GCA_937980285.1 of uncultured Gammaproteobacteria bacterium. Classification (GTDB taxonomy): domain Bacteria; phylum Pseudomonadota; class Gammaproteobacteria. Next base: position 3,358 of record CALJQI010000100.1, read on the forward strand.
GATTTCCTGGCGGATCAGAGGCGCCAGCCCCTCGGTGGCCTCGTCCAGAATCAGCAGCCGCGGATTGAGCATCAAGGCGCGACCGATGGCGAGCATCTGCTGTTCGCCGCCCGAAAGCTGATTACCCTGGTTGTCGAGACGTTCGGCGAGGCGCGGGAAGAAATCGAGCACCTTGTCGAGCGTCCAGGGATCATCGCTGTCGCT
>CALJQI010000101.1 GCA_937980285.1 uncultured Gammaproteobacteria bacterium
CGGTGTTCGCCACAACTGGCCACTACGCGATTACGCGCGCGATTTCGCATGCGCCGCTGACGGTGACGCAGCCGCTGTCCTTCCTGCAGCTGGTGTGGGCGATTTTATTCGGTTACTGGTTGTTCGACGAAGTGCCGGACAACTGGGTTGTTATCGGAGCCTCGATGATCGTTGGCGCGGTCAGTTATCTCGCTCACCGCGAAGCGTTGGCGGCACGGCGCAACAAGGTTCAGGCGGCCGCTTCATCGCCGGTGTAGCGGATCCTGGCCGGATTTACCTCGCCCCCGCCGCCTGCAGAATTTCTATCATTTCGTCAAAACCGTAATCGCGCGCCAGCCGTAAAGGCGTCCTGCCGGCAGCGTCGGGCAGGTTGACGTTGGCGCCGGCGTCCACCAGGGCCTTCAGCGTCGCGACATGGCGCTTGCCGCCGTCGCCGAGCACGATCGACTCGATGACTGCCGTCCAGTTCAGGTTGTTGACGTGATCCAGCGGTGCGCCGGCGTCGATCAGGGTTTGTACCACTTCGACGTGCCCGAGATGGGCCGCTGCGATCAGCGCCGTGCCGTCATAGCGGCTGGTGACGTTTCCGGGTTTGCAGCCCAGTTGCAGCGCCAGGCGCAGGGTAGGGAGATCGTTGGCGACCGCGGCGATGGTAACGATGTCGTAGTAATCCTGCTCGAGCGCGTTTGCGTCCGCGCCGGCGGCCACCAGTTTGCGCATCGCCTGGTGATTACCGAAGTAGGCGGCGACATGCAGCGGGCTGCGGCCGTAACCGTCGCGCCGGTCGACATCTTGCGTCGATTCCAGCGCCTGCTGCAGCAGCGCCGCGTCCTGTTTTACCACCGCGCTGAACAGCTCGTCGTAAGCGGCCAGGTCGGAGGCGCTGGGCGGCGTTTGAGCAGGCGCCTGCAGTGACCAGAACAGGGTGAAAACAAACGCTAGCTGTCGCAATCTTCTGTTTGCGGGGCTCATCGACGACGTTTCATGGAGTGATTTAGCCAAGCGCTCGTTCCAGCGCCTGCAATATCCGGTTGACGTCGTCCTGGTTGCCGTAATGCACCAGCGACAGGCGCACGACGCCATCGTCCGGGTCGATGCCGAGGTCGGTGATCAGGCGATGCGCGTAAAAATTGCCGTGCTCGGTGCCTATACCTGAGTCCTGCAGGCTGTGCGTCAGCGACTCGGCGCTTTGCTCGAGCGGCCTGAAGGCGATCGTCGGTGCGCGGTCGTTGTCGCGGGTATGGGATTTGCCGAGCAGGCGCAGCTCGGGTCGATTGTTCAGGAAATCGAGAATCGGTTCAGCCAGTTCGTTTTCATGCTGCAGAATCAGCCGGTGAATGTCGTCCAGCCTGCTATTTCTGCTGCCATCGCTATCGCCGAAATGATGCCGGTGCAGGGCGTCGAAGTAATCCAGCACGCCGGCGCATCCGGCAACCTGGGCGTGCTGCGGCCCGGCGGGATTGAAGTCCTTGGTCGGAATGCCGCTGTTGAAGTAATGCGCCTGCGAGGTCAGGTCGCCGTGGATATCGCGGTTCACGTACATCAGCCCCTGGTGCGGCCCGAACACCTTGTAAAGGCTGAATGCATAAGCGTCTACCGCCAGCGCCTTGAGGTCGGAAACGTGATGCGGCGCATAGGCAACCGCGTCGACGAAGACGCGGGCGCTGCTGTTTGCCTTGATGGCGCTGGTGATTTCGGCAACCGGATTGGCGGTGCCGACGATGTTCGAACAATGCGTGAAAAAAACCCAGCGAGTATTGTCCCGCAGCAGCGGCAACAGGGATTCGATGTCGAGAAGTCCGCTGTCGGGCTCGACTTCCCACTGGCGGATGGTCGCGCCTTTCTCGTAGGCCTTGCGCCGCCACACGCCGCTGTTGGCTTCGTGGTCCTGGTTGGTGACGATGATTTCGTCACCGGGCATCCACAGGTCGCCGATCGCCTGCGCCATGACGTAGGTGTTCATCGAGGTCGAAGGCCCGATGGTAAGCTCGTCGGGGTCGATGTTGAGCGCGGCGGCCCAGCCCTGGTGCGCGCGGTCCATGGCCGCGCCGGCGTCGGCCGACGGCGAGAAGCGCGAATAGGGCTGCACCCGGGTATGGCGATTGTAATGCTCCAGCACCTGGTTGGCCTGGTTACAGACGTAGCTGCCGCCGGCGTTGGATGCGAAGACGAATTCGGGATTGTCGTTCAACTGGTCGAACTGGGATCTGACAAAGTCGATGTCGAGTTTCATGGCTTACTCCGGGTAACTGCTTCAATAGTAGTTGTTTTTAAACTCGGCATAAACCGATTCGAAGCGCGACAGGTTTTTGCTGGTGTAATCGGCGAAGTCCATATCGACGCGCGAGTAGAGTTCCGACACCATCGACCACATGGTTTCGCGCAGCAGCGAGGCGCATTTCATCGCCTGGTAACTGGCGAGCCGCCCGCGATCGGGCTTGCAGCCGAAGTACTGTTGCAGCATCGCGTCTTCCTGTTGCGCGGAGAGTTCGTTGTTGGAAGCCAGGTTGGAGAGGTCGAACAGCGGGCTGTTAAAGCCGGCATAGTCGAAATCGATCAGCCAGATTTTTTCGCCATCGTCGATGAAATTCGCCGCCAGCAGGTCGTTATGGCCGAACACGATTTCGACCGCGCCGACCGCGCTTTCGAGGTCCCCGGCGATGGCTGCCAGCTCGGGCAGTCGGGCGCCATGGGCGCTGTCGCCCTGGAGCAGCAGGTTGTTGTAATGGCGCAGTACCTGGAATACCCAGAACATGACGGGCACCTGTTTGAAACGCGGCGGGACGTCGTGATGAAAACGGCGCAGCAGCTCGACGATACGTTCGAGGTTGGCGTCGACTCGCACGTCGGCCTCGTCGAATACCTTGCCGTCAACGAATCGCACCACCAGGATTCCGGGTTCGTGGTAAACCAGCTCCGGGCTGAGGCCGGCTTCGAAGGCGGCCTGGCTGCTCGCAATTTCGTTGGCGCGTGAAATCAGGTGAAGCGGGTCGTCCTCGCCGAGGCGCACGACGAACCGCGCGTCGCCGTCACTGACCTTGAAGTTGAGGTTGGTCATGCCGCCGCTCAAGGGCTCGATACTGACACCGCCCTGCCAGCAGGGCAGGTCGAGGATGCGCTGTTCGGTCGATTCGGTCATATATCACCGGCTGCGGAATTTGATCGAGGCATGATAGCATCGACCCCGGCATGCGCAATCAGGCGAGACATTTCTTTGACGCCGGCTGGTGCCGGTTCGAATACGACCCGCTGCTTTACCGTTGGGTCGAAGCCGCGCTGGCGCCGGCGCGCGCCACGTTGGAAGACCCGCGGCTGGCGAAGTGGCTGCGCTACCAGGGTACCTGGTTCGCCGGCGTCAACGCTTTACCCAACGATGCCCGCGGCGCGGTCGGCGACAGCGGGCCGCTAAGCGGTTCGGCGGTGGATTTCATCGCCGGGGAACTGGGGCTGAAGCAGTTCGATTGGGACGCCGCCCAGGTTTCGATTTGTTACCCGGGATATCCCAGGCCGATGACGGGAGAGAGCCCCGGGCGGACGCGTTATCGGCGTCAATCCGATGCCGCGCATGTCGATGGGCTATTGCCCGAAGGTTCCGCGCGGCGGCGACACCTGCGCGAGTATCACGGCTTTATCCTCGGTATTCCAATGGTCGAATTCGATGCCGATGCCGCGCCTTTCGTGGTCTGGGAAGGTTCGCAGGAGATCATGCGCGCGGCCTTTGGCAGACGGTTTTGCGGGCTGGCGCCCGAACTGTGGGGTGAGCAGGATATAACCGATACCTACCATGCGGCGCGCAAACAGGCGTTGGCCGAATGCAGGCGGGTCGAAATCCACGCGCGGCCCGGCGAGGCCTTTATCGCGCACCGGCTGGTGCTGCACGGTATGGCGCCGTGGCGCGAGGGTGCGACGGCCGGCGATGATGGTCGTATGATTTGTTATTTTCGCCCGGATCCCTTCGGTGCTTACGAGTGGCTTAATGATCCATGAGCGGGCCTCATGCCAGGGTGGGGGCTTCGAGGGGGGCAGGCTGAAGGTCTGTCCCCGGGGTTCGGCGGTTGGGAGGGCAAGGGGATAGGCTTTCAGTCTGTCCGGGTTCAGGTCAGGGTAATCAGACCGTTGGGCGTTTCGATCTCGGCTGCCAGGTAGGGCGCTTTATTATCCGCAAGCGCTTCGACCCGCACCAGGTGACCGGCGTCCATAGCGTCGAGGCGGTCCGCCAGCCACAGCGGCCGATTATGATAAATCGTCAATTCATGCAGGATGCAGTCGAGATCGGCCATGGCGGCGGACGGGTGCGGTGAGCTATGCCACTGGATACAGTAGGGCAGCATGCCGCCGCCAAGCAGGCGGCCGTCGTCGGTGAGCGCAATTTCCCATTTCAGATTGTCTCGGCTGAGTGCTGTCGGGGTGCCGATGTCGAAACCGGCGCCGGCGGCCAGCTGTTTTATATCGGGAGTATTCATCACCCAGGTAATCAACCGCGGCTGCTTTCTCAGCGAGGCCCTCATTAATTTGTCGTCGAGGGCGAACCAGCGCGGATGCCGCGGCGCGCTGGCACGCGGGTCGATCGCGATCACTTCGAGATAGGCATCGTTTGCCAGCTGCATTACGTGATTGTGAGTGCCCATGGTGCGATGAAATCCGCCTTTCGGCACCTCGACGCCGAGAGTCCGGCGCAGGTAGTCGACACCCTGTTGCAGCGTAGCGGCGGCGACGACGATGTGATCGAGTTGATTCATGTCAGCATGTTAAATCACAGCGCTACCTGTTAATAGTATTACGGAGTAGAATTTCGCTTCCCGGAGCAGCAGCGAAGAGGCAGCGATGAATATTCTGACCAATCGAATTGAATACAACGTTGGCGACGCCAGCCACCAGGGTTACCTGGCTTACGACGACGAGATTACCGAGGCGCGTCCCGGAATTTTGATCGTGCACGAATGGTGGGGGCTAAACGAATACATCGTGCGCCGCGCCCATATGCTCGCCGAACTGGGCTATGTCGCGCTCGCGCTCGATATGTATGGCGGTGGCCGAACCGCGGCCGATCCGGGCGAGGCCGGGGAATTGATGAACGGCGTTTTGAACGATATGGATAGCGGCAGCGCGGCGCTCAGGGTCGGTTACGAGTTGCTGCTCGACCAGGCTGGCGTGGATCGCACCCGTACTGCCGCCATCGGCTACTGCTTCGGCGGTGCAATGGTGTTGCACATGGCGCGTATCGGTTTGCCGCTGTCGGCGGTGGCGAGCTTCCACGGCGCACTCGGATCCTTCCATAAAGCCGACCCCGGCAGTATCCAGTCCAGCATCCTGGTGTGCCATGGCGCCGCCGATTCGATGGTGAGCATGGACGACCTCGACGGTTTCAGGCAGGAGATGGACGCCGCGCAGGCCGACTATGAAGTGCTGCTGCTGGACGGCGCCAAACACGGTTTCAGCAATCCGCAGGCCGATGTCAACGCCGAAAAATACGGTATCGACCTGGGTTACCAGCTACAGGCCGATCAACAATCCTGGGCCGCGATGCAGGCCCTGTTCAACAAGGTATTCCAATGACGATCGAAATGGACCTGAGCGATGTGCGCCGCGATTACGAGTCGCACGGAATTACCCGCAAGGACATGCATCCGGATCCATTCGTGCAATTCGGGCAGTGGCTGCAGCGTGCGCGCGACCTGGATCTGCTCGACGCCACCGCGATGACGCTGGCGACGGCCGGCGCCGATGGCCAGCCGTCGGCGCGTATCCTGCTGCTCAAGCATTTCGATGGCGATGGCTTTTGCTGGTACACCGACTCTCGCAGCCTCAAGGGCCAGCACCTCGAGGAAAATCCGAACGCCGCGCTGTTGTTCCACTGGCGTGATCTCAGCCGCCAGGTAAAGGTGCACGGACAGGCGAGCATGATGCCCAGCGCGGAGGCCGAAAAATACTTTTTGATGCGACCCGAGGGTAGCCGCTACAGCGCCGCCGCCTCGACCCAGTCGAGCGAAATCGAAAGCCGCTCGCATCTCGAGGACGAAGTGCTGCGTCTGCGGGCAGCCTACCCGGACGGCGACGTGCCGCGTCCCGAGGCGTGGATCGGTTATCGACTGGTTCCGCAGTATTTCGAGTTCTGGCAGGGACAGAGCAGCCGTCTGCACGATCGCATTGTCTATTCAGAGGTGGACAGCGGCTGGGAAATGAAGCGAATTTCTCCCTGATGCTCGCTGCCGCGTTAATCGCCTTCGGTCATTTCCTGGCGTTCTTCGCGCTCGGCGCGGCGCTGGTGCTCGAGCTCGCGCTGGTGGCTGAGTCGCTCAGCGTCGCCACCGCGCGCCGAATCCAGCGCGCCGACATGTTTCTCGGTGCTTCCGCGATACTGTTGCTGCTGTTCGGCTTTTTACGGGTAATCTATTTCGAAAAAGGCAGCGAGTATTACTTTTCCAACACCTTC
>CALJQI010000102.1 GCA_937980285.1 uncultured Gammaproteobacteria bacterium
TTTACCATGGCCAGCGCCTGATCGACTTCGGCCGGAAGCCTGTCGACCAGCCATAGCAAGCCCAGGTTATGCAGCAAACCCGCCGCGCGCAGGGTAGCGGGCTCGAATTCATGGACTGGCGACGATACAGGCACCAGCCGCGATGCGGCATCCGCGGCCAGCAATACGCTGCACCAGTAATACTCGAGGTCGAATTCAGGGCAGTTGGCCGGATTGAAAGGGGCGGCGACGGCAAGCGCGATACTGGTGCTTCTGACCACGCCCAGACCCAGGCGCGAGCAGGTCGCCTCCAGCGAAGTCACTTCCGAAGTCGGCGCCGACCAGGCCGAGTTGACCAGCGATATCAGCTTGCCGGCGATACCGGGAAACTTTTCCACCACCGTCGCCAACTCGCTAAACTCGATGTTTTCATCGGTTAGCGATTGTAATAAATAGGGCGTTCCGGACGGCAGGGTCGGCAGCTGCAGCGTGCTCAAATGATTGAGGCTGGATTCGGCGAAAGCTTGCGAGGAAGTGGTCATAAGGCGGTCTTTTGTTTAAGTGGGAGCACGACTTCGGCGGGATTGTCGTCCTCAAGGAAATTGGTATCAGCCAGTTCGGGAATCTCGTCCGCGGGCACCGGCCTGCTGAAATGATAACCCTGAATCAGGTCACTACCGATCGCGGTCAGCACTTTCACCTGGTCTTCCTCCTCGACGCCCTCGGCGACGATGGTATGACCGAGCGCATGGGCGGCGCCGATAATGGTGCCCAGCAGGATCGAGGTTTTCGGATTTTGCAGCATGTCCTTGATGAACATGCGATCGATTTTCAGACAGTCTATCGGCAGATGCTTTAACGACGCCAGCGACGAATATCCGGTGCCAAAATCGTCTATCGCGATTCGAATGCCCATTTCCTGCAGGCGGCTAAAAACCGAAGTATTGTCGCTGGTCGGCTGGATCACGCTTTCCGTGACTTCGAGCTGCAGTGACCGAGCGGGAAAGCCGCTGTCCGCCAGCACCATTTCCACCATATCGACAAAATCGATATCCAGAAAATGGCTGGTGGATATATTCACCGACAGCTGCAGCTCGGGCACTCCCCGGTCTTTCCAGGCGATGGCTTGCTGGCAGGCTGTTTTCAGCACCCACTGACCCAACGGCTTGATAAAGCCGATGCGTTCCGCGGTATCGATAAACTCGCCCGGCGGCAACAGTCCCCGCGTCGGATGGTTCCAGCGCACCAGCGCTTCGACGCCGGTCATGCGACCGCTGGCGAGATCGACCTGGGGCTGGTAGTGGAGTTCCAGCTCCTGGTTGTCGATGGCCAGACGCAGGTCCTGCTCGATTCGCACCCGGTCCTCGGCCTTCTCGGTGAATTCAGGCTGGTAATAGACGTAACGGTGTTTGCCTTCATGCTTGGCGGCGTACATGGCGCTATCGGCCGCCTTTAATAGCGACCTGGAATCCTCACCGTCGTCGGGATAGTAGGCAATGCCGATGCTGCAACGGGGACGGATATTTTGCCGCCCCAGGCTTACCGGCACGTTCATATCTTCCAGGCAGCGTTCGGCAACATAGGCGGCGCCGTACTGATCGGATATGTTGTCGACCAGGATGCAAAACTCGTCGCCGCTCAGGCGCGCGACGAAATCCGTATCCCTGACCAGGTCCTGCAGGCGTTTGGCGATTACTTTCAGCAGGGTATCACCGGCATCGTGACCGAGGCTGTCATTGACCTTCTTGAAGCCGTCCAGGTCGATAAACAGCAGGGCGAAACGTTCGCTGCGTCGATGCGACGCCTTGATGACGTCTTCAAGATGCTTGTGGAAATAAGCGCGGCTGGCGAGCCCCGTCAGTTCGTCGGAATAAGCCAGCTGACGTATCCTGTTTTCCGATTCCCGTTGCAGGGTAATATCCTGCACGGTACCCAGCACGATATGGCTCGAATCCGAAGGCTGGGCCAGTTCCTGGTGCACCACTATGGTATCGGAACGCAGGGTCAGCAAGCGGTAATCGTCGGAACTGGTGCTGCCGGTAGAACTCGCGCTCAGTATTTTACTGCGAATGAATTCCTGGTCCTGCGGATGAACGAATTTCAGGTAATCATCCAGGCTGCGAATCGACGAAGGCTCATCCATTAGCAGCATTGCCGCCAGTTGCTCCGACACCGTGATCTGGTCGCTGTTCGAATCCCATTGCCAGTAACCGACCCCGGCGATGCGCTGCGCGCTGGACAGCCATTCCTGGGTGATATGCAGCTCCCTGAGATTGCCGGCGACGCGCAACTGGAATTGAATCCGCGAACTCAGCAGCGCGTAGTTGACCGGTTTGACGATAAAATCGGTGGCGCCCGACTCGAAGGCCCGGTTTACCGACTCCATGTCGCCAAGCCCGGTCAGGATCATCACCGGGATGGCGCGGGTCGAAGGCTTGCTACGCAATTTCCGGCAAACCTCGAAACCATCCAGACCCGGCATGATAGCGTCCAGCAAAACCAGGTCCGGAACCGCTTCCTCGATCAGGGACAGCGCGTCCTCACCGCTGGCCGCCTCGATTACGTCATAGCCCGTGCCCTTGAGGGCCTCGCAGGTGGTGAGCCGAAAACCGTTATCGTCGTCGACGACCAGGACTGTTGGCGCCGAGACCTCGCGAATAGCAGGAAGCTGTTCCGACTCGTCAGGCGCAGCCGCCTGTTTAACCTCCACATGCTGGCGTAACTCGGCCAGCACCGCGGGAAGCTGCGATTCGACCGATTGGATCAGCGTCAGGGATAACTCCTCGTTGCCTTCGCGCGCCGAGGCTTCGAGCGCCGCGCAGGATTTCGAAAAACCTGTCGCACCCAGGTTGGCGCTGGAAGACTTGAGGCTATGCGCGAGGTTGCCGATCACTTCCAGATCAGCCTGTTTCGCGGCCAGGCGCATCACGGCGACATCTTCCGGCGCCTGTTCGAGAAAGAAATTGACCGATTTGCCGAGGATATCGCGGCCGGTCGTCTGCGACAGGGATTTCAATTCACCGAGCACATCCAGGTCGATGACTTTCTCCTCCGTCGCGCCGACAGGGTCGGCCGATTGCGTAGCGGAGCCGTCAGCGGCGGGTTCATTCACGTTCAACCACTGGTCGAGAATGGCTTCCAGCCTGGATTTGCTGAACGGCTTGCTGATGTAACCGTCCATACCCGCCTCGGCGCATTCGTCCTCGATGCCTTTCTTGACATCGGCGGTCAAAGCCACGATCGGCGTTGGCGGCAAATCATGCTGCTTTTCATGCTCGCGTAGTTTGCGGCTGGCTTCGAATCCATTCATTTCCGGCATATGGCAATCCATCAGAATCAGGTCGTAACGCTTGTTCCTGGCGGCAATTACAGCGGCGGCGCCATTTTCCGCCAGGTCGGCGTTACAGCCGAGCGACATCAACATGCCGATGGCGACTTCCTGGTTCACCTGGTTATCCTCGGCCAGGAGGATATTGCCTTCGAACTGTACGCTCTGGTCTGCGACCAGCCGTTTGCCCGATTGCCTGATGCCCATCGCTTCACACAGGCAATCCTGCAATAGACGCTGCCTGACCGGCTTTTGCAAGTGCAGCGAAATAGACGCCTTTTTCGCGATCGCGGAACTGGTGTCGAAACCCGATGAACTCAGCAGCACCAGTTGAGGCGTCTGGATGGAAGAGTCCTCGGTCAGGGTTTTGGCCAGCTCCAGTCCATCCATGTCAGGCATGTACCAATCCAGCAAGACGATCTGGTAAGGATCGTTTTCCGCCTGCGCCTGGCGGATGTTCGCTATCGCCCTGGAACCGGAATCGACGTTATCGTTACGCATGCCCCAGGAGATGACCTGGTTGTGCAGAATCTCGCGGTTGGTCGGGTGGTCGTCGACGATCAGGATGCGCAAGCCGGCCAGGATCTCGGGGGACTGCGGCTGGGGCACTTCTTCACCCGCGACCGCGAGCGGCAGGGTCAATCGGAACAGGCTGCCTGTTCCGGGCGCGCTTTCCAGATCTATCCGCCCGGCCATCAAATCGACCAGTCGACAGGTAATCGCCAGCCCCAGCCCGGTGCCGCCGAAACGCCGGCTGGCGCCGCTTTCGATCTGATCGAAGGCGTTGAAGATCGTGTCATGCTGCTCAAGCGGAATACCGTCCCCGGTATCCGATACCTCGAATACCATTTCGAAACTGTCGACGTTGCGCTGCTTGACCCGCGCCGAAAGCCTGATCTCTCCGTCGCGGGTAAACTTGACGGCATTACCCAGCAGGTTAACCATCACCTGGCGCAGTCTTACCGCGTCACCGCAAACCTGTCGCGGCAGGTCGGGCGGTAAATCCCCGATACATTCCAGGCCCTTGCGATGGGCCTGCCCGGCGATCATCTCGAGGACGTCTTCGAGCATTTCCCGCAGATCGAAATCGTCTTCCGCCAGCTCCATCTTGTCGGCCTCGATCTTGGAAAAATCGAGAATATCGTTGATGATTTCGAGCAGCGACTCAGCCGACCGGTGCGCGGTGGTGGCGAGCCTTCGGGCGCGCGTATCGAGATCGCTGTCCATCAGCAATTCAGTCATTCCGAGGACGCCATTCATCGGCGTTCGAATTTCATGACTCATGGTCGCCAGGAATTCGCTTTTCGCCTTGCTGGCCTGTTCGGCCGCTTCCTTCGCCGCTAACAGATCGATCTCGTTTTGTTTGCGATCGGTGACATCCTCGACGATGGTCAGCACCCTGTTCCAGCTATCCTCGTCGCCTTCGACCACGCTGGTAATCAGGCGGGTCTGAAAGCTGGATCCGTCCCAGCGTTCCTCCGCGAGTTCCGCGTAATGTATCTTGACCGGGCCTGCCAGGGTCGCGATTTCAGATGCATAGAGCTCCGACCATTCCTCGTCCAGCCAATCCGAGGAATTTTCTTCATCCTCGATATACTCCTCGGCCGAAGCGGCGCCGTAGATCTTCAGCAGGGCGTCATTGGCGCTGGTGATCCTGATCGAAGCGACCAGTTCCTTCAGCAGGGAAGGATTATCGAGCAAATGCGCCTTCAAATCGCCGACGCCTTCGGACTGCAATTTATCGACCGCCTGTTTGATCGCCGACCAGTCCTGTTCCTGGGCGCCGAGCGGCAGCTTGGAAAACAGGGAGCTATAGCGTTGCTCGCTTTCCACGCGCGCTCGCGTCGATTCATGCAGATCCGTTACATCCTGGATCGCGCCATAGCTATGAACTGTTTCTCCATCTACCTCCCTTGTTCCGTATTCCAGCTCGCGCACGTAGCGCAGCTCGCCGTTGGGCCTGACGATGCGGTATTCGAAAATATACGCCTGGCCGCGAGGGTGATCGGGATCGAGCACCCCGCTCAGGTTGGCGATGTAATGCGGCAGATCGTCGGGGTGAACGTATTTGAAAAAGTCCTCCTCGCACTGATATATCTCATAGAGCGCTTCGAGGCTCATGCCGAGGATATCCGCCATTTCCCTGGAGAAATGGGCCGCGCGTTTTACCGTTTCATCCCATTCCCAGTAGCCGATATTAATCGCACGCGAAAGGGTTTGATGACGTTCGTTTGTCGCCTGCAGGTCCGCTTCCGATTCGGCGAGCCTCGCTCTAAGGCCGCGAACCTCTTCGAGCAACTCCTGCCGGGTTTTCGAATCGTCGCCGGTGGCTGGTTTTTCGGTCATTTTCACAGGGATCCGTGGATTTTGACTGTCATTCAACAGGAATCGGCAGCCTGGTCGATTTCTTGACCGTCCTGGAGCAAAAAAGTCAATAAAACCAGTATCTTTGGTTTCGTAAACAGGCCCTGACGGAAAAAAAAGGGGCAATGTCGAATTAAATCAGCCAAATCGGGGATTTCGGCCGCTCCGGAAAATTAATACCAGCCCGTAAATGAGCTACCCAGGCAGCCGTCGCGTCTCCCCGACGGCAAACGTGGTTTCCGCGGCAAGCGAGCGCGATGCCGATGGCGGCCAGGTTCGCGCGACCTGTGCTGGAAACTACCCGCAATAGCCCGCTCAGGGCCAGTCGCCGGGGACCTGTCTCTTGCCGCGGCAGAGCCTGAACTTGACGATATACATCCAGGCGTCGCCCCAGGCGGTCGGAATTTCGATACGCTGGTAGAAGTGCGGATACCACTCGAGGTCGTCGAGCGCTAGAAACTGGCGGTCGTCGATACGGTAGACCTCGCCGCTGATCGAGTGCGCGCCGCGCAGGCACACCGCCGGGTAATCCTCGAAGTCGTACAGCGAATAGATTTCTTCGGTACGGTGCAGGCCGAGGTACTCGGCGCCATGCATGAAATGATCGTTGCGCTGGCCGCGTTTCAAAGTGCCATAGACGAAAACGCGATTCACGTCTTGCCGGTAAAGCGGTGAATCTGGCGTCGCTGTTTCTTGTCCGGGCGTCCTTCGGAGCGCGGGCGCGCGAGAGCGGCCAGCTTGCGTTTCTCAGCTTCCTCGGCGCGCCTGGCGACGCTGGCTTCGGTTTCGCGATACAGCGATTGCGCCTGGGTGGCGGAACCGCGGCGGTCGCCGATAGCGGTAACCACGACTTCGAAACGTTCGTAGCCACGTTGTATCTCGAAACAATCGTCGATTTTGACGCTTCGCGACGGCTTGATGCGATGACCGTCGAGGTGAACCTTGCCGCCGTTTACGGCAACGCCTGCAAGTGCCCGGGTTTTAAAAAAGCGAGCCGCCCACAGCCATTTGTCGAGCCGCACCCTGGCCGTTGCTTCGGTCATCGGCCGGCGGTCTTGTGGATATGCTTCATCACACGGTCGGCCATCGAGAAACCGCTCAACACCGCGCCTTCGATGCGCGGCGCGGTGCACCAGTCGCCGCAGGCGCCGATGGCCTTCGATTCGACGAACAAAGAATCCTCGTCGATCGGATTTATCGGCTGTGCGTGCTTCCAGCAGTGCACCGAAGCCGACGCCGGCTTGTGCGGCGACAGGTCAGTGGCTTCCCAGAACGCATCGAGCAAGGCGTGCATCACCCGCCCGCGAAAACTCGCGGCGTACTGTTGCGACCATTCGGGCGAGGCGTGCAGCACCCAGCAATCGGCGCCATTTTCGGGCTGCGCGAACTGGTAACGGGAAATCCATGAAAGCGGCGAATCGAGCACGAAGGCGGCGTCATAGGGAATAGACAGCCGCTGATCGAAGGCCAGCATACCGCTCCAGCAGGCCGTCATATCGACCGCTTCGGCCTGTTTGCCGAGTTCGGGAACCGATCGGCACAAATCGGATACCTGGTGCGCTGCGGTAGCGATGACGACGATATCGAAAGCGCCCTGGTAATCGCCGCGTTCATTGAACAGGCGCCAGCCGCCCTCCGGCTGTGGCTCCAGCTCCGAGATATTGGCCGAGGTCTTCAGGTCGCAGCGTTTTGCCAGGTTTTCGGCAACCATCTGCATTCGCGGCACGCCGACGAAACGCTGGGTAGCGAGGTCGCTATTGATGACCTGGCCTTTTTGCAGCTCGACGATCCAGCCATCCCAGGGACGCACGATGCCCTCGGTTTGCCAGGCCGAGACAATGTTCCAGAACAGCGGATTGTTTACCGTGAAATACTGCGCGCCGTGATTGAATTCGTACTCGCCGGCGCGAAAACGGCTTACCCGGCCACCGGCAAAAACGCTTTTCTCGAAAATCCTGAGGTTCGG
>CALJQI010000103.1 GCA_937980285.1 uncultured Gammaproteobacteria bacterium
CGGCGACTGTATTCTGACCGCCCATCATGCCGATGACCAGGCGGAAACTTTTTTACTCAACGCCTTGCGCGGATCGGGCGCCGCCGGATTGCGCGGCATCGCGCGGCAGCGTTACCTCGGCGAGACCCTGTTGCTACGCCCGCTACTGGAGTATAGCCGGGCCCAACTGGAAGCCTATGCCGCCGAGCACGAAATCGCCTGGTTTAACGATCCCAGCAACCAGAACCTCCGTTTCGACCGTAATTACCTGCGCCAGGAAATCCTGCCGTTGCTGAAAAAACGCTGGCCAAATCTCGATAAGGCGTTGTCGACCTGCAGCGAAATTCAGTCCGAAACCCAGGCAATGCTGGTCGAGATAGCGCAGCAGGACTACGCGGTGCTTAAAATCCAGTGCCCAGGCGCCGAGGACAGGCTCGATCTGCCGGGGTTGTTGACGTTATCCGACGGACGTCGCAAGAACCTGGTCCGCTACTGGATCGATCTGTGCGGCCGGGCGCCGCTGCCGCAGGCTCGCCTGCAGGAACTGATGCTACAGCTGCAGTCGGGTATCGACGCCTCGCCCGAAATCGCGATGCCGAACTATTCGATACGGATTTATGACCGACAGCTTTTCCTGGTAAGCACCAGGCACGGACAGGATTGCAGTGGCGAATTCGATTTTGGCCTGCAGCCGGAAATCGAGATTCCAGCGCTCGAATTGCGCCTGACCCGCGCCCAGTTGTTCGAACGGCTGGGTATCGACGACCAGGCGCAAGCGCTGATGCTCAGGTTCCGCCGCGAAGGAGAGTCGAATCCCGATAGCCATCGGCTCAAGCGGCTGTTTCAGAAACACCGCGTTCCACCCTGGCAGCGTTCGCGGACCGCGCAGGTCTATCTCGACGGTCGTCTCGAGGGATTGCTGTTATGAGCGCCGACGATAAAACGGACCGCATTTTTTCGCGGCGCCTGAGCGAAGTAAAAGCCTTCGAATTCAACCAGTCCGTCGCCAGCGTGTTCCAGGACATGATTTCGCGTTCGGTGCCCGGTTACTCGCTGCTGCTGCGAATGATTGGCCTGTATGCGGACATCTTTGTCACCCCCGCCAGCCGGGTGTTCGATCTGGGCTGTTCGCTGGGCGAGGCGAGCCTTTTAATTGCCGACCAGACCCGCGCCGTCGACAGCAGGATTATTGCCGTGGACAACTCGCAGGCGATGATCGACAAATGCCGTCGACACGGCCGCGGTTACGAAAACATCGAATGGCGTTGCGAGGATATTCGGCAAACTTCGATCGACAACGCATCGATGGTTGTGTTGAACCTGACACTGCAGTTTTTGCAACCGGAGGAGCGGGCGGATTTGCTGCGAACGATATACGACGGTCTCAATCCCGGTGGCGTACTGGTACTGTCCGAAAAAATCGTGTTCGACGATACCCGCGAAAACGAGCGCATGACGCAACTCTACCAGGGTTTCAAGAAAACAATGGGGTACAGCGATCTCGAAATCAGCCAGAAGCGCAACGCGCTGGAGAACGTGCTGATACCGGATAGCGACCGGCTGCATATGCAGCGGCTTCGGCAAACCGGCTTCGAAGAAGTGTATCAATGCTTCCGCGGATTCAATTTCGTTTCCTACCTGGCGATCAAGGCGTGAACTGGGAGCCGCTGTTTACCTACCTGCGCCGGCATGGTCTCGATCAGTGGGCCGCGCAACTGCAGGCACAAAGCGCCGCCTGGCTGGTCGGCCACGGTGACTATAATCGCTGGTCGCTTGCCCTGCAGGCATTGCCGAGGCTGGACAATATAGAAGCCGACCTCGATCTACCCGCGGTCAGCCTGCGCGCCGATTGCACCGATTCAGAGCAATTGCGCCGGGCTTTGAAAGCTTTGATGCCGTGGCGCAAGGGGCCTTACCAGGTGGCCGACGTCTACCTCGATTGCGAATGGCGCTCCGACTTCAAATGGGATCGGGTGCTGCCTCACCTGGCGCCGCTACGGGATCGGCGTATTCTGGATATTGGTTGCGGTAACGGCTACCACTGCTGGCGCATGCTCGCGCATTCTCCGGCGCTGGTGCTCGGTATCGAACCCTCGGTGCTGTTCAATATGCAGTTTATGGCGCTGCAAAAGTACCTGAATCGCGAACAAATCCATATGCTGCCGATCGGTATCGAGGCCTTGCCCGCGGATCTGGGATGGTTCGACAGCGTATTCTCGATGGGGATTCTGTATCACCGAAAAAGCCCGATCGATCATCTCTACCAGCTCAGGGGATTGCTCGCCGCGGGCGGTCAGCTCTGCCTCGAGACGCTCGTCATCGAGGGCGGGGCAGGCGAGGTACTGTTGCCACAGGGGCGCTACGCGCGCATGCGCAACGTCTGGTTCATCCCGAGCTCACAGGAGCTGGCGTCGTGGCTGCGGCGCTGCGGCTTTATCGATGTCAGGGTCGTGGATGAGTCGGTTACCAGTATCGAAGAGCAGCGTTCCACCGAGTGGATGCAGTTCGAATCGCTCGAACAGTGCCTCGACCGGGATGACCCGCGAATGACGGTGGAAGGATTGCCGGCGCCCCGGCGCGCCGTGATCGTGGCCGAAAAACCCGCGAATTAAGCCGTTTTAACGAAAACCACGCGGTTGCGGCCTCCGTCCTTGGCGGCGTAAACGCCCTCGTCGCCGGCGTGGAACATGGCTTCGAAGTCTCCCTCGTCTCCGACCTCGAGCGAAGTTACGCCTATGCTGGTAGTGATCGCGAGCCCTTCCGGCTTCATGTTTTCGATCGCCTGGCGGACATCTTCGGCTTTACGACGGGCGTTCTCTCCATCGCAGTGGGTCATCAGCACGACGAATTCCTCGCCGCCGTAGCGCGACACCAGGTCGCCATCGCGAAAACACTCGTTCAGCAGGGCGCCGGTCAGTTCGAGCACGATATCGCCGACGGCATGACCGTGATTATCATTGATGGATTTGAAATGATCGAGGTCGATGACCAGCATGCTAACCGGGTACTCGTGGCGCCTGGCGTTGGAAATGAATTTTCCGGAGAACTCCATCAGGCTGTGCCGGTTGTGGCAACCGGTGAGCTTGTCGATAGTGGCGAGTTCGAACAGTTCTCGTCGAATGTCGTGCACCTTGTCGAGCAGGCGCTTATTGGTGATCAGGTTGTTGATGCGCGCCAGCAGTTCCTCGTGCAGAATCGGTTTCGACAGGAAGTCGTTAACCCCCGACTTATACAGCGCGATTCGACGCTGGTCGTCGGTGTCGGAAGTGATCGCCATGATCGGGATGAAGCCGCGACCGTCCTCGTAGGAACGTATGTGGGTAACCAGGTCTTCGCCTTTAAGATCGCCGTCGAGATCTAGCCCGGTGATCGCGAGATCGTAGGCCTCGGCGTGGGAGCCGTAGATCGTCACCTCCTCGAATTCCCTGTTGGCGGACTCGACCGAGGTGAAGTGCGACACCTGGTATCCGGTTTCCTCGAGTTGATTGAGGATGTCGGCGGCAACCTCGGGATCGTCTTCGACGAACAGGATGCGGCCTTCGAAGAAGACGGGATCGAGGTGCAGGTCGATGAAATGCACGATCTGGTCTTCGATCTGGTGCTCGTTGAGTTCGTGGATAACGTCGTCGACGCGCACCTCCAGTTGATCGCGCCTGAGCTCCCTGTTTTCGGTCAGAAACAGGATCGGAGTTTTCTGATGGCTTTGATGCTGGTTGCAGTAGGCAACGAAAGTTTCCCCGGGGCCGTCTTTCAGCTCCTGGTTGACGCAGATGATGTCATACGACTCGGAGTCGACATACTGCCGGGCCGACTCGATACTGTCACCGCTATCGGAAGTAAAGCCTTGTTCGGCCAGTGTATGCGCCAGCAAGTCCCGGTAGACCTGGTTGTTTTCAATTATTAGTGCGTGCATAGATACAAGCATAGTTCAAACCATTATTGTTTTTTTCTATCGGCAACAAACGCGCGATCTTTAATGATTTAATCTGCTATTTTGCAGGGGTATATTTTGGCTTCGCCGATTGTCTTCAAAATACGATTCTGCTATCGTTTCCTTCCAACCTACGTTACCTGATTCCACTCAATTTGGGGCCTATGAGCCGATTCGTATTTATTACTGGTGGTGTTGTTTCATCACTGGGCAAGGGCATTGCATCTGCCTCACTGGCGGCTTTACTTCAGGCACGCGGACTCAGCGTGACCATGATAAAGCTCGATCCGTATATCAATGTCGATCCGGGAACCATGAGCCCGTTTCAGCACGGCGAGGTCTACGTCACCGATGACGGCGCCGAAACCGACCTCGACCTCGGCCATTACGAGCGTTTCTCCGGCGTACATTGCTCGCAAAGCAGCAATTACACCACCGGCCGCATTTATGAAAGCGTGATCGCCAAGGAGCGTCGCGGCGATTATCTCGGCGCGACGGTGCAGGTCATCCCGCACATCACCGATGAAATAAAGAATTCGGTGCTCAACAGCACCAACGGCGCCGATATCGTGCTGGTCGAAATCGGCGGCACCGTAGGCGACATCGAATCGCTGCCTTACCTCGAAGCCATTCGTCAAATGGGCTTCGAACTGGGGCACGATAACGTGCTTTACATGCACCTGACGCTGATTCCCTATCTGCCGGCGGCGGGCGAAATGAAGACCAAGCCAACCCAGCATTCGGTCAAGGAATTACGCTCGATCGGGATTCAACCCGATATCCTGCTGTGTCGCGCCGATCGCGCGATTCCGATCGAGGAGCGCCGCAAAATCGCACTCTTCACCAACGTCGCCGAGGAAGCCGTTATATATGCGGTTGACGTCGATCATATCTACAAGATTCCACGTGAACTCAACGAGCAGGGGCTCGACGATATCGTCGCCAAACGGTTTTCTCTGGATCTGCCACCCGCAGACCTGTCCGGCTGGGATCGCGTCGTGCACGCGTTGGAAAACCCGGAAAACGAGGTCTCGATCGGTTTTGTCGGCAAGTATGTCGATCATACCGATGCCTATAAATCACTCAACGAATCGCTGGTCCATGCCGGAATCCATACCAGCACGCGCGTCAATATCGTCAAGATCGACTCCGATTCGATAGAAACCGACGGAACCGACGTCCTCAAGGGACTCGATGCGATCCTGGTGCCCGGCGGCTTCGGCAGTCGCGGCATCGAAGGCAAAATCGCGGCGGTTAACTACGCGCGCACCAACAACGTGCCCTACCTCGGTATCTGTCTTGGCATGCAGGTGGCGGTCATCGAGTATGCGCGCAATGTGCTGGGCCTGAGCAAGGCGCATAGTTCGGAGTTCAATCCCAAGACCCCCGATCCCGTAATCGCGCTGGTCACCGAATGGGTCGACCGCGACGGATCGGTCGAAGTTCGCGACGAAAACACCGACCTCGGCGGAACCATGCGACTCGGTGCACAAACCTGCAAGCTGGTGCCGGGTACTCGTACGCGCCGCGCCTACGGCGCCGAAGAAATTCACGAACGCCATCGCCATCGCTACGAATTCAACAACAACTACCTGCAGAAGCTGCAGGACGCCGGTTTGGTTATTTCAGGCCTGTCGGTCGATAACGAACTGGTTGAAATGGTCGAACTGTCTGACCACCCCTGGTTTATCGGCTGCCAGTTTCACCCTGAGTTCACCTCGCAGCCGCGTGAAGGTCACCCCCTGTTCAACAGCTTCATCAACGCCGCGGTCGAGTATCACAAGGCCGAGTCACAATGAAACTGTGCGATTTCGAGGTTGGTCTCGACCAGCCTTTGTTTCTGATGGCCGGCCCCTGCGTGATCGAATCCGAGCAGATGGCGCTCGATACTGCCGCGGAACTGCAGCAAATATGCCAGCAACTGGATATCCCGTTTATCTATAAATCGTCTTTCGACAAGGCGAA
>CALJQI010000104.1 GCA_937980285.1 uncultured Gammaproteobacteria bacterium
CGCAATCGAACGAGACCCCAACAACGAGTTGACCGTGGTCGAGGGCGATGGTGAACTGGTCGGAATGCTGCAATTGACCTTTATCCCCTACCTGACCCATACGGGTTCATGGCGCTGCCTGATCGAGGGCGTGCGGATCGCCGAATCGCATCGCGGCAAGGGTCTCGGCAGCGAGTTTATAAACTGGGCGATTGCACGCGCCAGCGAAAGACACTGCAGTATCGTACAGCTGACTTCCGACAAGCAGCGCCCGCAGGCGTTACGATTTTACGAGAAGCTGGGATTCGAAGCCACGCACGAGGGTTTCAAACTCAGGCTATGAAATTCAGCAGGCGGCAGGCAGGCCGCCTGACACTAATCTTTTCAGGAGCGATTCGTCCATGCACAGCAAACCTCTGTCGAAGATAGATCTCGGATTCTTGCCAACCCCCGTCGCCCGACTTTCCAACCTTGACTCGATCCTGGGCGGGCCGGAGATATATATCAAGCGCGACGACCTGACCGGTCTCGCTTTCGGCGGCAACAAAACCAGGAAGCTGGAGTTCCTGCTGCAAGACGCGCTAACCCGCGGCTGCGACAGCATTATTACCGCCGGAGCGGCGCAGTCGAACCATTGCCGTCAGACCGCGGCCGCGACCGCCCGGCTGCAGATGGAGTGCCACCTGGTGCTAGGCGGCGAAGCGCCGCAGCTGGCCAACGGCAACCTGTTGCTGGACAAGCTGCTGGGTTGCCGAATTCACTGGGCCGGCGACCATCGCAAGGGCGAGGATATTCCGCGCGTGGCAGAGCAATTGCAGGCCAGCGGTAAAAATCCTTACATCGTTCCCTACGGCGGTTCGAACGAGCTCGGCGCCTACGCCTTCGTTCACGCGCTCGAGGAACTCGAACGGCAGCTCGACATGCGGCAATTCACCCACCTGGTCTTTGCCTCGAGTTCCGGCGGCACGCAGGCCGGGCTGATGCTCGGCAAGGCGCTCTGCGGCGGGCAATACCGCCTGCTCGGCATCGGTATCGATAAGGGCGAAACGGGCGATGTCCCGTTCGAGCGCTTCATCGTCGAGCTGGCGAACAGCACCAGCGACCTGGTGGATGCGAACGCCAGCTTCTCGCAGCAGGATTTGATACTCGATACGCGCTATGTCGGCGACGGTTACGGCGTAGTCGGAGAGCTCGAAACCGAGGCCATATCGCTGCTCGCCAGGCATGAAGGCATTCTGCTCGACCCGGTTTACACCGGACGCGCCATGGGCGGGCTGATCGATATGATTCGCCGCGGCGAACTGGGCGCGGCAGACAGGGTTTTATTCTGGCATACTGGCGGCACGCCATCATTGTTCGCCTATGCCGATTCATTTCAAACCTGCGCAAGTCCCTGAACAGGCGGTTACGCGCGCCGTTGCGGCTAGCGCCACCCGGCTTTCATGGCGCGCGCCGCTTATCCCGCTGGCCGCGGAATCACGATGTCATTTCTGACCGCCTTTTTCTATGATCGCGTGATGGCAAAAACCGAAGCCGCGTGCCTGCGGCAATGGCGGCGCGAATTGCTTGCACAGGTCAACGGTGAGGTGCTCGAAATTGGCGCCGGCACCGGGGCCAATATCACATTGTACTCCGAGCGTGTAAGCCGCTTGACGCTAACCGAGCCGGACAGGCATATGCGCCGGCAGCTGGAAGAAAAAATCGCCAACCACGATCCGCAGAGGCTCGGCGTATCCGAAGGCAACGCGGAAAACATCGTCGCCGAAGACGAATCCTTCGACTATGTCGTGACTTCGCTGGTGTGCTGCTCGGTCAACGACCTGGACGCCAGCCTGCGCGAAGTCAAACGCGTATTGAAACCCGGCGGCGGCCTGGTCTTCCTGGAACATGTCGCCGCACCCGAGGGTACTTCGAGACGACGCTGGCAAAACCGGATCAACCCGATCTGGAAAATCTTCATGGGAAATTGCCACCTCAACCGCGAAACGGAGAATGCGATTATCGAGCAGGGTTTCGAAATCACCCGCATCGAGCGCGAGAGCATGTGCAATGCTCCGCCGATCGTGCGGCCAACGATTCGCGGCATTGCGATCAAGCCCCGTCCGCCTCGCTAGACGGCGCTGCTTCTAGCACCAGAATCGCCTGGCCCGTTGCGCCCGCAGAACTGGCGCTAGGGGCCATTTTTACGCCGATGACGATTTACAGTAGAATATCGCGCAGGGACTTGCCGCGGTCCGGACACAAGCAGGCCGCTCGAAACAAACCTTAACCTGCACGCAGGAGGTTCACATGTCCAACGCAGAACAGGGCATAGCCCAATCCCAGATCGAGGCCGCGCGCGGCGAACAGGGTAAAGCCGACGGGCTGCAAAAAACCCAGAAACGCAACATCGCCTACCTCGACGATCGCATCTTTCTATACCTCGGCGCCATCGCTTTTCTCGGCTTGCTGGCGGTGTGGGCAACATCGACTTCCGCGCTCATGTTATACGGTTCGCTGGCGGCTGCTATCCTGCTGACGATCTTGTGGGGCCTGGCGCGCATCAATCGCATCAACAGACTCAGCGATGAGCGCGCCCGCCAGGTACAGGCCATGCAGTCTGAAAACTCCGATTAACCGGTTGCGGCCGCCAACTGATCCGTAAAGCACGAGGAACCAGGGTATGACAAGAGCACTCGTTATTGTCGATGTTCAAAACGATTATTTCGACGGCGGCTCGATGGCGCTGGTCGGCATGGAGGCGGCGGCCGATAACTGCGGCCGCTTACTGGAATCGTTTCGCGCCTCGGGCGAGCCGCTGTTCCACATTCAACACCTGGCAACCCGGCCTGGCGCGACATTCTTCGTACCCGACACCCCGGGCTGCGAAATCAACGCGCGGGTGAAGCCGCACGACGACGAGACACTGGTGGTCAAGCATTTCCCCAGCGCATTCCGCGAAACCGCGCTGCATCAGCAACTGCAGTCAGCCGGCGTGGACGAACTGGTGATCTGCGGCGCGATGACGCATATGTGCATCGACACCACGGTTCGGGCGGCCTTCGATCTCGGCTACAAATGCCGTCTCGTTGACGACGCCTGCGCGACACGCGACCTGGTCTTCGACCAGCGCCAGGTAGCGGCCGCCGACGTGCAGGCCGCCTTTATGGCCGCGCTCGGCATGCCGTTTGCGCAGATTTCCTCGACCGCGCAGCTGCTGCAGGCCTCCTGAGCGGTTAAAAAACCTGTCTCTAACCGCGTTCACACCCCCATCCACGGAATCGCCGCCCGAATTCGGCGCCAGCGTACTGGAACGGCGGCTAATTGCGGCTTAAGATGTCCGCAGGCGCTACGGACTCCCCAGGGCGATCACAGTAACCCGCAAGCGGACACCAAAAGTGAAATTATCGAGGCTTTATTTATTATTGACCCTGCTGCTTCTAACCTGCGCTCCGAGCTGGGCGGGCGAAAAGCTCGAGCTCAATCATATAACGGACAACGTCTACGCAATCGTCGGCGATCTTGGCAACCGCTCGCCGCAAAACCTCGGCAACAACGCCACCTTCGGCTTCGTCGTCACTTCGGACGGTGTCGTACTGATAGACCCGGGCGGCAGCTATCGCGGCGCCGGCGAAATCGCAGATGTCATCAGGCAGGTAACCGAGCAGCCGGTTAACCTGGTCATCAACACCGGCGGGCAGGATCATCGCTGGCTCGGTAACGGTTATTTCAAACAGCGGGGGGCGCGCATCATCGCCAGCGAAAAGGCACTTGCCGACCAGCGCCAACGCATCCAGGACCAGTTTATCCGCTTAAGCAACCTCGTCGGCGAAGCCGGCATCGCCGGTACCGAGGCGGTTTACGCCGGGCAAAGCTTCAGCGACAGTCTCGAATTCGACCTCGGCGGCACGCGCTTCGAGATCCGGCACTCCGGGCAGGCGCATACCCCGGGCGACAGCTATGTCTGGTTACCGCGGCAAAAGGTCATGTTCAGCGGCGATATCGTATACGTCGAACGCATGCTCGGCGTCGGTTCACAGTCCGACAGCAAGAGCTGGATCGAGGCCTTCGAAGCCATGGCGGCATACCGGCCCGAATACCTGGTGCCGGGTCACGGCAAACCGACGACCCTGGAGCATGCCAGCAAAGATACGCTCGGTTACCTGCTTTTCCTGCGCCAGGCGGTGGCCGAGTTCATGGACGACGACGGCGACATTTCCGATATCGGCAGTATCGACCAGTCGGCATACCACTACCTGTTGAATCACGAAACCCTGGCCGGCAGAAATGCGCAAAAGGTTTTTAGCGAACTGGAATGGGAATAGTTTCCACGGCCGGGGTCGGGCAAGATTCCCCGCTCTGACGGCAGGTTAATCGCCATTTGGATAAACGCGGCGGATCGAGGCGGCAACAGACAATGCAAGCGCTTGACATCAGAACCTATCGGCCCGACGACGAAGCCGCGGTAATTCGCTTGTGGCGGCAATGCGGCCTGGTTGTTCCATGGAATAATCCGCGCGCCGACATTGCGCGCAAATTCGCGGATTCGCCCGAACTGTTTTTCGTCGGCGATAGCGCGGGCGCGGCTATCGCCACCTGCATGGCCGGTTACGACGGTCATCGCGGCTGGATTTACTACCTGGCGGTGGCCGAATCCAGTCAACGCCAGGGCGTTGCCAGCCGCATGGTCGAGCATGCCGAAATCGAATTGCGAAAACGCGGCTGCCCCAAGATCGACCTGATGGTCAGAAACAG
>CALJQI010000105.1 GCA_937980285.1 uncultured Gammaproteobacteria bacterium
GACCACGTCATCCTGGTGTTGAAAGGCGTTTCGCTCGAGGTTCCCGAGCAGGGCATCGTCGCCCTGCTCGGCGCCAACGGCGCGGGTAAAACCACCACGCTGAAGGCGGTTTCCAATTTGCTGCGCGCCGAGCGCGGCGACATTACCAAGGGCAGCATCGAGTTCCAGGGGGAGCGCATCGACCGCCGGACCCCGGCCGAACTGGTGCAGCAAGGCGTCATCCAGGTGATGGAGGGGCGCCATTGCTTCGAGCATTTGACGGTCGAGGAAAACCTGCTCACCGGCGCCTACACGCGCCGCGACGGCAATGCCGCCATCCAGAAGGACCTGGAGCTGGTTTACAGTTACTTTCCGCGCCTTACCAAGCGCAGCCGCGCGCAGGCCGGTTACACCTCGGGCGGCGAACAGCAAATGGTCGCCATCGGCCGCGCGCTGATGTCGAGACCGAAAATGATCCTGCTCGACGAGCCTTCGATGGGTCTTGCGCCGCAGCTGGTGGAAGAAATCTTCGAGATCGTGCAGCGCCTGAACAAGGAAGAAGGCGTGACATTCCTGCTCGCCGAACAGAATACCAATATCGCGCTGCGTTACGCCGATCACGGCTATATACTCGAAAACGGCCGCGTCGTTCTCGACGGCAGCGCTGCCGAATTGCGAGAGAACACCGACGTCAAGGAATTTTACCTCGGCATCAGCGAAGGCGAGCGCGTCAACTTCCGCGACGTCAAACACTATCGCCGACGCAAGCGATGGCTGACCTGAGCCACCGCTCGCCGCGAACAGAGTGACCCGGGTCATTCCCGCGTAAGCGGGAATCTTGTAGTATTTCGACCTTTCCAGGCCGAGCTGAACAATAGGACCGTCGCGGTTTAATTTCGAGATACCCGCTTTCGCGGGTATGACGCCAGTATCTAAAGGTTAAAAAGATGAGTGAATTCTACGACAGCCTGGAGACACGCAGCGCCGATGAACGCCAGGCCGCACAATTCGATTCGATTCGCGCGCAGATCGAACACGTCAAAGCCAATACGACTGCTTATGCCGAATCGCTGAAAGATATCGACCCGGTCTCGATCATCGACCCGGCAAGCTTCAGTAGCCTGCCGCTGACGCGCAAATCCGAGCTGATTGAGCTGCAAAAGGCTGACCGCCCGTTCGGTGGATACACCGCGAACAATATCGCGCAATTCTCGCACGTGTTCGCCTCTCCCGGCCCGATATACGAACCCGGTTTCGACGTCGCCGATTTCTGGCGCTTCGCGCGCGCGCTCTATGCCAGCGGCTTTCGTCCCGGTGACCTGGTGCACAATACATTCAGCTACCATTTCACGCCCGCCGGCAAGATGTTCGACAATGCCGCCGCCGCGCTTGGCTGTGCGGTGATTCCGGCTGGTGTCGGCCAGACCGAGCTGCAGGTACAAACCATCGCCGATCTGAAGCCCTCGGCCTATGTCGGCACGCCGTCTTTCCTGAAGATTATTCTCGAAAAAGCCGACGAGCTCGGCGCCGATGTCTCGTCGATTAGCAAAGGCCATGTCGGCGGCGAAGCACTGCCACCACCGCTGCGCGACGGTTTCGCCGAGCGCGGCATTAACGTACTGCAGAACTACGGCACCGCCGATCTCGGTTTGATCGCATACGAATCGGCTGCGCGCGAGGGATTGATCATCGACGAGGGCGTCTACGTCGAAATCGTGCGTCCCGGAACCGGCGAACTGGTCGCCGAAGGCGAAGTCGGCGAAGTCGTGGTCACCAACCTGGGACGGGAGTATCCGCTGATTCGATTCGCCACCGGCGACATGTCCGCGGTATTGCCGGGGCAGAGCCCCTGCGGCCGCAGCAACATGCGCATCAAGGGCTGGATGGGGCGCGCCGACCAGACCGCCAAGGTACGCGGCATGTTCATTCACCCCGAGCAGGTCGACAAGGTCGCCAAACGCCACGCCGAGATCGGCAAGCTGCGCCTCGTCGTCGACTGGGTCGACGAAGCCGACCAGATCACGCTGCAGTGCGAAACCGAGGCCGGCGACGAATCGCTGGCGGCGGCAATCGCCGACAGTATCCGTTCCATTTGCAAAGTTCGCGGCGAGGTCGAATTGTTGGCGCCGGGTTCCCTGCCCAACGACGGCAAGGTTATCGACGACATCCGCAAGTACGAGTAACGGGTCTTCGGCCGATGTCGTCGCAGCTGCTCGAAAACGTCCGCGTAATCGATTTATCGCAATATATCCCCGGACCGATCGCGACCCGGCAACTGGCCGACCTTGGCGCCGAAGTGATCAAGGTGGAACCGCCGGGCGGTGATCCGATGCGGTTTTTCATGCATCAAGACGACCAGCAACCGTCGCCGATATACCGCCATATCAATCGCGGCAAACGGATTTGCAACCTCGATCTGAAAGCCGAGCAGGACCGGCAGCTGTTGAGCGGATTGTTGGCCGACGCCGACATTCTGCTGGAATCGTTTCGCCCCGGCGTTCTGGCTCGGCTCGGATTCGACAGGGAGCGGCTCGAACAAATCAATCCCGAGCTGATTCATTGCGCGCTCTCGGGCTACGGGCAAAACGGCCCGTATGCGCAGCGTGCGGGGCACGATATCAATTACTGCGCGTTGAGCGGGCAGTCGATCGTTAGCGGCAGTGCGGATAATCCCGTCATCGGCTACCCGCCGATCGCCGATCACGCCTCGGCGCTGCAGGCCGGCATCGCCATGCTGGCCGCGCTGCATGCGAAAAACTCGGGGCGCGGCGGCGTATATCTCGATATCAGCATCAGCGAATCGATACTGGCCTGGCAGTACCTGCCGATGCTGGGCCAGTCGACGCAACGTGCCGCTTCGATTCTGAACGGCGGCGCCGCCTGCTACAACATCTATCAATGCGCCGACGATCGCTTCATCAGTCTGGGCGCCATCGAGCCGGTTTTCTGGCGGAATTTCTGTAGCGCGCTCGGCAAACCGGAATGGATCGAGCGCCAGTTCGAAAGCATGCCGCAGCGGGACCTGATAGACCAGCTTGCGGCGGAATTTGTCAGGCAGCCCGGAAGCCACTGGCAGCATCAACTCGATCCGATCGACTGTTGTTTCGAGTTACTGTCGACGGCGACGGAACTGACAGGCCACGCGCAGTTCCAGGCGCGCCAGGCGATAGGCGACAACGGCCCCAACTACCCGGCGTGGATCGATCGGCAGGCGCTGCGGCCAGCCACCGAACCGCAACCGATCAACTCCGTCGACGAACTGGGCTGGCGTTCACTGGCAACTTAACCGCGGCCGATATACGGCATCGAGGTCGCCATGATGGTCATGAACTGTACGTTGGTGTCTAGCGGCAGCGAGGCCATCTGCAGCACCGCCTCGGCGACATGTGCCACATCCATCACCGGCTCCGCCGCGCGTTCTCCATTGGCCTGCGGCACGCCCTTCGGCATCGCCCGCGTCATCGGCGTCTCGGCATTGCCGATATCGATCTGACCGCAGGCGATATTGTCGTTTCTGCAATCCAGCGATATCGATTTGGTGAGGCCGGTAATGGCGTGCTTGGTCGAGGTATAGGGCGCGGAAAAAGGGCGCGGCACATGCGCCGAAATCGAGCCGTTATTGATGATGCGTCCGCCTTTAGGGGTTTGCGCCTTCATTATCCGAATCGCCTGCTGCGCGCATAAAAACGGTCCGGTCAAATTGACATCCACCGTCGCCTGCCACTGTTCGTAGCTCAACTCTTCCATCGGCACGCCCGGGGTATAACTGCCGGCGTTGTTAAACAGTAAGTCGAGACGGCCGAAGGCCTGTTCGGCCTGCGCGAACAGTTCGGCCACCTGCTGCGGTTTGCCGACATCGGTCGGCACGCACAGGCAGCGCGCCGCATCGGCTTCGGCGAGATCGACCGTTTCCTGCAACGGCTCCATGCGCCTGCCGGCCAGCACCACCGCGTAGCCGTCGTGCATCAGCGCATGACTGACGGCGCGGCCGATACCGCTGCCAGCCCCGGTTACCAACGCCACTTTCAAGCTGTCAGCCATGTTTCACTCCTTTAGGTATTCGACTTCGATGTTCAATTCAGGATCGTCGTGCAGCGCCCAGTAGGCGTCGTTCAGCTTCGTCGTCAGATCTCCCGGCCTGCCGTCTCCGACCTGTTCGCCGCTGATGCGGGTAACCGGCATTACGCCGCCCGCGGTGCTGGTGATGAACGCCTCGTCGGCTTCCCTGGCGGTAGGCGCGGGCAATTCCTGCTGTTTCACCTGTATATTCTCGCGCGCCAGCAGTTCTAGAATGGTCATCCGGGTGACTCCTTCGAGCACGCCCTTC
>CALJQI010000106.1 GCA_937980285.1 uncultured Gammaproteobacteria bacterium
AAAAGAGATAGAAAAGCAGGCGCTTTTCGGGGTCGCGACGAGCGCCCAGGGTGAGGTAGACGAAAAACGTCAGAAATGCGAGTAGCAGGATGACCAGGTGCATCGATCAGGCCTCTTCGGTTGCAATGCGCGCCGCGGCGATCGCCGTCATGTTGACCAGTCCGCGCACCGTGGTTCCGGGGGTGACGATATGCGCGGCGATATCGCAACCCAGCAGGATCGGTCCTATCGGCACGCCGTCGGTGCCCATCTTGACCAGGTTCATCGCGATATGCGCCGCGTCCAGGTTTGGCATCACCAGCAGATTGGCCACGCCTTCAAGATTTGAATTGGGGAACTGCTCCGCCATGGCTTTGCGCGAAAGCGCCAGGCTGGCCTGCATTTCACCCTCGACCATCAACCCGGGACAAGCCTTGTTGATCAATGCCAACGCATCGCGCATCTTGCGTGAAGAGCCGGTATCGCGGCTGCCGAAATTCGAATGCGACAGCAACGCCGCCTTGGGTTTGAGCCCGAAACGCGCCACTTCCTCGGCCGCCAGCACGGTCATATCGGCGATCGCCTGTACCGACGGCTCGGGCGTGACATGCGTATCGGTGATGAACAGCGTGTATTTACTGGTGATGACGATACTCAACGCCGAAACTTCCTCGATGCCGTCATCCTGCTGGGAAACGCTCAGGATGCGTCCGAGGTGGCGGTGAAAGCGGCCGATGGTGCCGCAAATCATCGTGTCCGCGAGGCCGAGCCTGACCATCATCGCGGCCTGCGTGGTTTTACTGTTGCGCAGTATTTCACGGGCCTCGGACAGCGTCTTGCCGCGACGCTCGGTCCAGTGGTGAAACTTGCGCCACCAGTCCTCGTTTTCCTCGTAATCCATGACTTCGAAATCGTCGCCGGGTTTGATCGTAAGCCCGTATTCTCGAATGATTTGCTCGACAACCTCCTCGCGCCCGAGCACGATCGGAAAGCAAAGCTTCTCCTGCACCACGTTTTCCACTGCCTGCAGCACGATCGGGTTTTCACCCTCGGCGAAGACCACGCGACGCTGGGTAACGCGGGCGGTATCGAATACCGGTTTCATGAACAGGCCGGAGCGAAACACGAACGCGTTCAGTTTTTGCCGGTAGGCCTTCATGTCCTCGATCGGGCGTTCGGCGACGCCAGAGTCCATTGCCGCCTGCGCCACCGCCGGTGCGATCTCGAGGATCAGGCGTTGGTCGAAGGGCTTCGGAATCAGGTAATCCGGGCCGAAGGTCAGCGACTCGCCGTGATAGGCGTTGGCGACGATATCGCTGGTGCCGGCGCGCGCGAGTCGCGAAATCGCCTCGACGCAGGCGATTTTCATCTCCTGGTTGATTTCGGTGGCGCCGGCATCGAGTGCGCCGCGAAACAGGAAAGGGAAACACAGCACGTTGTTGACCTGGTTCGGGTAGTCGGTTCGGCCGGTGGCGATAATCGCGTCCGGGCAGGCGCGCTTGGCCTCGGCGGGATCGATTTCAGGGGTCGGGTTGGCCAGTGCGAATACGATCGGCTGCGAACTCATCGCCTCGACCATTTCCGGCTTCAATACGTTGCCGGCGGACAATCCGAGAAAAACATCGGCGCCGGGAATGACTTCGCCCAGCGTGCGGTACTCGGTGTCGACCGCGAAGGCGGCCTTGTATTCGTCCATCTCCTCGGGCCGTCCCTTGTATACCACGCCCTTGGCGTCGGTAACGATTACCTTGTCCTTGTCGAGCCCCATCGACAGCAACAGGTTCAAGCATGAAAGCGCCGCCGCGCCGGCGCCCGATGCCACCAGCCTGACCTGGTCGATCTGTTTACCGACCACTTCCAGCGCGGACTTGAGCGCCGCGGCGACCACGATGGCGGTGCCGTGTTGATCGTCGTGGAACACCGGGATCGACATTTTTTCATGCAGGTACTTCTCGATATAAAAACAGTCGGGCGCCTTGATGTCTTCGAGATTAATACCGCAAAAAGTCGGCTCCAGCCGTTCGATGGTTTGCGCCAGCAGCTGTGGATCCGTTTCGTCGATTTCGATATCGAACACGTCGATACCCGCGAAGCGCTTGAACAGTACCGCCTTGCCCTCCATTACCGGCTTGGCCGCCATCGCGCCGATGTCGCCCAGCCCCAGTACGGCACTGCCGTTGGTAACGACGCCGATGAGGTTGGCGCGCGCGGTATATTCGCGCGCGGCCAGCGGATCTTTTTCAATTTCGAGGCAGGGATAGGCGACACCGGGAGAATAGGCCAGCGCCAGGTCGCGCTGCGAGGTCAAAGGCGTGGTCGCCTCGATTCGCAGCTTGCCGGGAGTCGGCCGGCGGTGATAGTTGAGCGCTTTGTCTCGGTTTTCTTCTGACATCCAGTTTCTCCCA
Organism: uncultured Gammaproteobacteria bacterium; assembly: GCA_937980285.1. Classification (GTDB taxonomy): domain Bacteria; phylum Pseudomonadota; class Gammaproteobacteria. The sequence continues at coordinate 2,385 of CALJQI010000106.1, forward strand.
CCCAATGGCGGACAGTATAGAGCGAATCGGTTTCACATTTTCGACAAAATCATATTTTAAGGCCAATTTCTATTGGTTAAAATACGTTCCCCATTTTTTGGAATGAACCTCATTCCAGGGTTATCGGAGATCTGCCTTGTTGTTAAAGATCAATGACATCGAGTACGAAGTCGACGCCGAGGGTTTTTTGCAGAACATTAGCGACTGGTCGCGCGAAGTTGCCATCGGCATGGCGGCCAGCGACGGCATCGAACTCGAGGCAGAACACTGGGAAGTCATCAGTATCCTGCGCGATTATTACTTCAAGTACCAGATTGCACCCGCGATTCGTGTGCTGAAACGCGAAATCGCTAAACGCCTCGATCCCGAGAAAGGCGACAGTCGTTACCTCTATCAGTTATTCCAGTTCGGTCCTGCCAGGCAGGCCTGCCGCTACGCCGGCTTACCCAAACCGACCGGCTGCGTTTAATCCGTCATTCCGGCCTCCGAACCGGAATTCGTAAATTATGGCGATTACTAATAAATGGTCATTCGCGCTTAAATAGTCATTCCCGCGCAAGCGGGAATCTTGCAAAGAATGGAAAGCGGCTGCTATGAGATTCCCGCTTGCGTGGGAATGACAACCTTTGCCATTGGTATGTCAACTGGTGATTAAAAGCTAGTCGTAGTGTTTGTGTTCGCTGCGGCGTTTGCCGGAGCGCTGGCTGACCACGCCGACGATATCGCCAATGCCGGCAAGCTGGATATCCGGCAATTCGGCGTTGGCCGCGCGCAGCCGGTACTGCTCGCCGTCGATCAGCAGCTGGCGGAAGATCATGCCGCCGTCATGGTTCGCAACCACGTAACAGCCCGTTTTCAACTTTCCACCCGGGTCGATGACGATGATATGGCCGTCGACGAACTCGGGCGCCATATCGTCGCCGATGACCCGCAGCGCAAAGGGCTCGCTGGCGCTGCAATTGCTCAGATCTTGATTCATTCCACTTCCTGCGATTTCTTTTGCTGCATGCGCCACAGGTGCGCGTAAAGTCCATTCGCCTGGATCAGCGCCTCGTGATCGCCCTGCTCCTTGATGCGACCGTTATCTAGCACGATGATACGGTCAGCGTCGATCACGGTCGACAGCCGATGCGCGATCACCAGCGTCGTCTTGTTGCGCGAAATCCGCTTCAACGCGCCCAGGATATTCTTTTCCGACTGGCTGTCGAGACTGGAAGTGGCCTCGTCGAACACCAGGATAGCCGGGTTCTTCAACAATACGCGCGCGATCGCGACGCGTTGTTTTTCTCCGCCGGAAAGCTTCAGTCCGCGCTCGCCGACAACGGTGTCGTAGCCCTGCGGCAAGGCGTCGATAAAGCGATCGATATCGGCCAGGCGAGCGACTTCGCGAACTTCGTCGAAACTGGCATCCGGGCTTGCGTACTGGATATTGTACAAAATCGAATCGTTGAACAGCACGGTGTCCTGCGGCACGATGCCGATGGTTTCTCGCAGGCTTTGCTGGGTCACGCTGGCGATATCCTGATCGCTGATCAGGATTTGCCCCTGGCTGACGTCGTAAAAGCGAAACAGCAACCTGGCAATGGTCGATTTGCCCGCGCCCGAAGGCCCTACGATGGCGAGTTTTTCGCCGTCGGCGAGCTTGAAGCTGACGTCTTCCAGAATGCGCCGGTCTTCGTTGTAGTGAAAGCCCACATTGCGGAACTCGACGCTGGCGCGATCGACCACCAGCCTGTCGGCATGTTCGCGGTCGGTGATTTCGATCGGGTGTTTCAGCAGTTTGATGACCATGTCCATGTCGGCCAGCGCGTACTTCAACGAACGATAAATGATGCCGAGAAAGTTCAGCGGCAGAAACAACTGCAGCATCATGGTGTTGATCAACACCAGGTCTCCGAGCGTCAATTCTTCACTGACCACGCCCTGCGCCGCCAGCAGCATGATGCCGGTGACGCCGATGGCGATGATCGCGGCCTGGCCGAAATTGAGCATCGACATCGTGTTCTGGCTCTTCACCGCCGCTTCTTCCCATTGCTGCATGGTGTTGCTGTAACGGGAAATCTCATGCCGGTCATTATTGAAATACTTGACCGTTTCGTAGTTCATCAGGCTGTCCATCGCACGGCCGTTGGCGGTCGAATCGAGCGCGTTCATTTCATGTCGATAATGCATGCGCCACTCTGTCACCATCAGGGTAAAGCCGATGTAGAAAATCACCGTGAAAAATATGATACCGGCGAACAGGCTGTCGTACTGGCTGAACAGGATCAGCGCCACCAGCAAAAACTCCGCCATGGTCGGCACGATGTTGAACACCAGATAGTTGAGGATCGAGCTGATGCTTTGCGCGCCGCGCTCCATGTCGCGTGAAATCGCCCCGGTATTGCGCTCCAGGTGATAGCGCAGCGAGAGGTCGTGCAAATGGCTCAACACCGATACCGATAGCCGGTTCATCGCGTGAAAGCGCACCCGCGCGAAGATCGCGTCGCGCAGTTCGTTGAACCCGGAGTTGATGAAACGCAGCACGCCGTAGATCAGCAGCAGCACGATCGGCAGGGCGATTACCTGCCCCGGGTCGGCGTCGAGCGCATCGACGATATACTTGAGCACCACCGGTACCCCGACCATCGCCAGCTTGGATATCACCAGGCAGGCGAGCGCGAACAGCACCCTGCCCCGATAATCCCAGATATAGGGCATCATGGCGCGGATGTTGTCCCAGTCCTGCCGGTTCGAATG
>CALJQI010000107.1 GCA_937980285.1 uncultured Gammaproteobacteria bacterium
AGAGTACAAAATTTAACTGGCTATAGATGGATCTAGTTCCAGAAGCAGTCAGTAGTCAGTTAAAAGGCCCTTATGGGCCTTTTTTATTGGTTTTTCTGGAGGTTGCTGTTGCAGGATCTTACGCCGCTATTCGAACCGGTGGTCGAGTCGATGGGTTACGAACTTGTCGGCGTCGAATTCATCGGTGCTGGCGGCCACGGTACGCTGCGCGTGTACATCGACCGTGAGGCCGGCGTCAGTCTCGACGATTGCGCCGCGATCAGCCACCAGATCAGCGGTATCCTCGATGTCGAGGAACCGATCAAGCAGGCTTACGACCTCGAGATCTCGTCGCCGGGCATCGATCGACCGCTGTTCAAGCTGGCGGACTTTGAGCGTTTCACGGGTGAAGCCGCGAAGATCAAGCTGGCGATCGCGCTCGACGGGCGCAAGAATTTCAAGGGCCGGTTACAGGGCGTAACCGAGGCCAGACAGGTAGAAATCGAGGTAGACGGCGAAGTCTTCAGTTTGCCTTTTGCCGATATCGCCAGGGCGAACCTGGTGGGTGACTTTTAAATCGGGGTCGATAGCCAGGCAGGCAACGATCTAGTCGAACCATAGCGAGTAACGACAATGGAAAACAAAGAAATTCTGTTAGTAGCGGATACCGTTTCCAACGAAAAAGGGGTGGACCGCGAAATTATTTTTGAAGCGATCGAAGCCGCCCTGGCGTCGGCGACGCGCAAGAAACACCAGCAGGATATCGAGGTGCGAGTCGATATCGACCGCAAAACCGGGGACTACGATACCTACCGTCGCTGGGAAGTCGTCGAGCCCAGCGAAGACGGCGGTCTCGAAGAGCCGCTGCGCCAGATTACCCTGGAGGCGGCGCAAATCGACCAGCCGGAAATCCAGATTGGCGATTTTATCGAAGACCAGATCGAATCGGTCGAATTTGGCCGTATCGCGGCGCAAACCGCGAAGCAGGTTATCGTGCAGAAAGTGCGCGAAGCCGAGCGTCGCAAGGTCATCGATGCCTATGCCGACCGCGAGGGTTCGTTGGTCATGGGGCAGGTCAAACGCGTCGAACGAGGCAATGTCTACGTCGACCTGGGTGACAACGCAGAGGGGTTCATTCCGCGCGAGGAAATGATTCCGCGTGAATCGGTTCGTCCCGGCGATCGCGTTCGCGGTTATCTCTACAAGATCGCTTCCGAGGTGCGTGGCCCGCAGCTGTTTATCAGCCGTACCGCGCCCGAGTTCCTGGTAGAGCTGTTCAAGCTGGAAGTACCCGAGGTCGGCCAGGACCTGATCGAGATTATTTCGGCCGCGCGCGATCCGGGAATGCGCGCCAAGATCGCGGTCAAGAGCAACGACCCGCGCATGGACCCGGTCGGCGCCTGCGTCGGCATGCGCGGCTCGCGCGTGCAGTCGGTTTCCAACGAACTCGCCGGCGAGCGAGTCGATATCATCCTGTGGGACGAAAATCCGGCGCAGTTCGCGGTTAACGCGATGTCGCCGGCTGAAGTGACGTCTATCGTTATCGACGAGGAAGCCAACTCGATGGATATCGCGGTGCCGGAAGACAAGCTGTCGCAGGCCATCGGTCGCGGCGGACAGAATATCAAGCTCGCCAGCCAGTTGACCGGGTGGATACTCAACGTCATGGACGAGGCTGCCGCCGAAGAGAAATCCGAAGGCGAGTCGCGCCAGCTGGTCGATAACTTCATGACCCAGCTCGATGTCGACGAAGAAGTCGCTATCATCCTGGTGCAGGAAGGTTTGACCACGATTGACGAGGTCGCTTATATCCCCGAGTCCGAGCTGATCGAAATCGAGGAGTTCGACGAGGAAATCGTGCAGGAACTGCGCGGCCGCGCTCGCGACGCCCTGTTGACCATGGCGATTGCGCGCGAAGAGACCGCCGAGGCGGGCGAACCGCAGGACGACCTGCTCAACATGGAATTTATGACCAGCGATCTGGCGCACAAGCTTTCGCGCCGCGGCATCTGTACGATGGAAGATCTGGCAGAACAATCGACCGACGAGCTCGAGGAAATTGAAGGCATTGACGCCGAATTTGCAGGCAAGCTCATTATGAAGGCGCGCGAGCCCTGGTTCGCGGAAGCAGAGGCCGAGTAGGTTTTTCTAACGGCTTTCGGCAAAATACGCATGTGGACAGATAATCATGGCAAATGTAACAGCTAAACAACTTTCAGAAGTCATCGGTGTCAGCATCGAAAAATTGCTGGATCAACTGAAAACCGCAGGCGTTGAAGTCGCGGGCGCGGATGATCCCATTACCGATGACGACAAAATGAAGCTGCTGGAGTCATTGCGCAGCAGCCATGGCAAGGAAGAGTCTAGCGGGCCGAAGAAAATAACGCTGCCGCGAAAGAGCCGAAGCGAGCTCAGGGTGTCTGGCACATCGGGGCGCAACACGACTACCAAGACGATTAACGTAGAGGTGCGTAAGAAACGCACCTACGTGCGTCGCGCCGACGTCGAAGCGGAAGAGGTCAAGCAGCAGCAGGAAGCCGAGGCCGCCGCGGCCGAGGAAATCAAGCAGCAGGAGCAGCAGGCTGAAGAAGAGGCCCGCCGGGCCGAGGAAGCGGCTCAGGCCGCGGCCGAGGCCGAGAAGGCGGCTGCCGAGCAGGCCGCGCGCGCCGAGGCGGAAAAGAAGGCTTATGAAAGGAGCCTGCAGGAAGTCGAGGCTGCGCAAAAGGCAATCGAACAGCAACGCGCTGAGAAGGAAGCTGCCGAGGCGGCCGAAGCCGCCGCGCAGGCCGCGCTGGAAAAGGCTGCCGCAGCCAGTGCCGCCGCAGCTGCGCCGGAAAAGACCGGCAAGCATGGCAAGCACGAGGACAAACATACCCGCTACGGGCGTAAGGAGCTGCATGTCAAGGAATCTGCGCATCAGCCGAATCGCAAGCAAAAGTTCAAAAAAGGCCAGCGCCAGGTGCACGAAATTACCAGGCAGCACCAGTTTGAAAAACCGACCGCTCCTGTAATTCGCAACGTCGAGGTTCCCGAAGCCATATCGGTAGCCGATCTGGCCCAACGCATGGCGATCAAGGCCGGCGACGTAATCAAGGCCCTGATGCAGATGGGCACCATGGCGACCATCAACGAGATTCTGGACCACGATACCGCCACGCTGGTGGTGGAAGAGATGGGTCATAAAGCGGTCAGTGCCGCCAGCGACGACGATTTCGAAAAAGAGCTGCAGGCCAGCGCCGAACAAGAAGGCGAAGACAAGGTGTCCCGTCCGCCCGTGGTCACGATCATGGGTCACGTCGATCACGGCAAGACCTCGTTGCTTGACTACATTCGCAAGTCGCGCGTGACCTCTGGTGAAGCCGGCGGCATAACCCAGCATATCGGCGCCTACCATGTAGAAACCGACAAGGGCATTATCACCTTCCTCGATACCCCGGGCCACGCCGCCTTCTCGGCAATGCGCGCGCGCGGCGCCCAGGCTACCGACATTGTCGTACTGGTGGTCGCGGCGGACGACGGCGTCATGCCGCAAACCAAGGAAGCGATCCAGCATGCCGGCGCCGCAGGGGTACCGCTGGTGGTTGCTGTCAACAAGATCGACAAGGAAGACGCGGATCCCGATCGGGTCAAAAACGAGCTTGCGGCGCTCGAGGTCATTCCCGAGGAATGGGGTGGCGAGAATATTTTCGTCAATGTCTCGGCGATTACCGGCGAGGGTGTGGACGGTTTGCTCGACTCGATCCTGTTACAGTCCGAGATCCTCGAACTTTCGGCGGTCGACAAGGGCAATGCCAAGGGTATCGTGGTCGAGGCTTCACTGGACAAGGGCCGTGGGCCGGTGGCAACCGTGCTGGTGCAGTCCGGAGAATTGAAACAGGGCCAGATGCTGCTTGCCGGTACGCAATACGGGCGTGTGCGCGCCATGTACGACGAAGCCGCCAGCACCATCAAAACCGCCGGACCATCCATGCCGGCCGTGGTGCTTGGGCTTTCCGGCGTGCCGAACGCCGGCGACGAGGTTTTTGTCGTCGAAAACGAGCGCAAGGCGCGCGAGTTCGCCGAAACCCGTGAAGCCAAGATTCGCGAAAGCAAGCTGGCCGATCAGCAGAAGGCGAAGCTGCAGGGCATGTTCGATGCCATGGCCGAGGGCGAGGTAGCGGAAATCAATGTACTGGTGAAAGCCGACGTGCAGGGCAGTACGGAAGCCATCCGCGAATCGCTGCAAAAACTGTCCACCGACGAAGTGCGCACCAAGCTGGTGGCCACCGGCGTCGGCGGAATCAACGAATCGGATATCAACCTGGCCGCGGCCTCGGATGCGATCGTGGTCGGTTTCAACGTACGCGCCGACGCTTCCGCAAAGCGGGTCGCCGGCGACTATGG
>CALJQI010000108.1 GCA_937980285.1 uncultured Gammaproteobacteria bacterium
CAGCTCAGTTGCGGTGATGACAAAACCCGTTTGCCGGAAGGTTTGAGCGCGCCGCAGGAGTGGCCCTGCACCGATTAGCGAATTCGCTATCGGGTCACGCTCACAGCGTGATCGGGAATCCCATTTTCTGCACCATGCTTACCCAGAGCTTACGCCAGCCGCCTTTCTCGTCGAGCGTATCGAGCGCATACATCGTGATTTGCGCGCCCAGCCAGCGAAACGGCTCAGGGGGGATGTAGTCGGGCACCGTCTGCGCGAACTGCATCCGGGTTTCGGGAATGTCGACTTTATCGAGAATCGCGAGCCCGATACGGGCGCCGAAGCGTGACGCGGTAACCCCGAAGCCTGAATAGCCGCCGGCGTAAACCATGTCGCCATCATGATATTTCTGGTAATGCACCGCCATGCGCGTGGTCAACCCGATCGGACCGCTCCAGGCATGCGAGAAGCGGATTTCGTCCGCGAGCTGCGGAAAGGTACGGTAAAAAGATTTGACCAGGCGGATATAAGGCTGCGGCGTTTTGTCGTGCGCCGGGTCGGTATTATTGCCGAAAAAGTAACCCAGCCGCCCGCCGAACAGGATGCGGTTGTCGGCGGTCAGGCGCATATAGTTGAGCTGGGTTCGGGTATCGTAAATTCCCTGGCGATGATGCCAGCCGATTTTCTGCATTTGCGCCTCGCTGAGCGGCTCGCTGACGACGATGCGATCACGAATCGCGGCAACGCGCCGGCTGATGTGACGGTGGCCCGCGGCCCAGGCGTTTGTCGCCAGCAATACCTTGTTGGCGGTGATGCTGGCGCCCGGCGTTGCGACCACGATGCCCGCGGCGGTCCTGCGATTACCGAGATGTGGCGTGTTTTCGTAGAGGTGTACGCCCAGTTCCAGTGCCGCCCGTTTCAGGCCGCGTACCAGCTTGCCCGGGTGTACGGTGCCGCTGCGCTGCTTCGACCAGGCACCGCCATGAAAAATCGGCGAATTGATCTCGGCCTGTACCCCGGCCTTGTCCAGCTTGACCGCGTCGTGCCCATACTTGAGATAAAGCTGATAGTCTTCCTCGACGGTGGGTAATCCCTCGTCGCCGATCGAAACCTTCATCTCCCCGCCCCACTCGAGGTCGGAGTCGATCTGGAAACGCTCGATGGTCTGTTTGAAGGCATCCATGTTTTCGCGCCCGAGTCGTTCCAGTTCGGTCACGTCTTCGGGGAAAATGCGTTCGGTGTTGTCGATGCCGTGCATCACCGAGGTCGACATGATTGCGGCCGGCCGCCCGCTGGCGCCGTTGGCAACGCTCTTAGCCTCGATCAACACCACGTCGCGTTCGGGGTTCTGCTGCTTCGCCTGCAGTGCGGCCCACAATCCGCAAAACCCACCGCCGACGACAAGCAGGTCGCAATCGATATCCCGCTCCAGCGCGGCCTCGTCACCGACCGCATCGAGGCTGTCCAGCCAGTAAGTCGTGAAACGAGTATTCTGGAGTGCCTGCAGGACTTGTTGGTCGGTTTCGGTCATCGCTCGGAGTTGCTATTGCGTCGCGTCGATACTATCACCTTTAAGGCAGGCTATCGCGATGTTAGCGGTCAGCAAACTCGTTTCGCTTGTTTACCCGCAGCATACCGCGTCAACCGTCCAGGTAGTCATCAAGTTGCGGGGTGCGGTAACCGTCTTGACGCCACAGGATCGGGAAGTAGTTTTCGTCCAGCAGGTTATCGCCGAGGCGTTTGTAGCGGCTGTAAATCGGGCCGATGCCCTGGCCGAAATTTTGCGGCTGGTACTCGACGTCGCTACGCATCGCGTGCAGTACCAGCGCACGCCGCGGGTTGGGGCTCGCGTTGGCGCCGGAGCCATGCCAGGTCCAGCCGTGATGAAACGAGCCGCCGCCGGCCTTGACTTCGACATAGACGATCTCTGGTTCGGCGCCCTCGCGCGCTGCCGCGTCGCGCATCGGTTTGCGGTAATCCTCGGGCGCGTGAAACTCTCCCTCGGGCACGCCCGGTTGCCACTTATGCGAGCCGCGTACGAACTCGATCGTGCCGCCATCGGCCCGGGTATCGTCCAGCGCGATCCAGCAGGTCAGAAGGTCGGACGGGGTGAACCAGGCGAGGTAGGCGCTGTCCTGGTGGAAACCGAGCGACTTCGTTGCCGGCGGTTTCCACAGCAGGTTGTCGATCATTATTCGGACCCCGGGCCATCCGCCGAGCGTGGCGATGTTTTTGGCCAGCCCCGCGTCGAGCACGACGCGCGCGATCTGTCGATTGGCTTTCCAGCCGTTGCAGATTTGACGGGTCAGGTCGGGGTCGCCGGTTGCCGCCTGCCAGTTGACTTCGTCCGGGCGCACCCCGGTTTCGAAGTGGCCGTGGAACAGATCATCGAATGCTCGGTGCAGTGGTGGCAGGCTGTCGGCCGCGATCAGCCGGTCGACAACCAGGAACCCATCCTGATCGAACAGGGCTTTGTCGTTGTCGTTGACTTTATACATGCTGGAGAGGGTTGCGGCTTGAGGCCAGTGATAACTCTGAAGACTAGTTCGGCCAGTCTTCGCCGTCGGTGTAACGCGTGCCGCGATGGCCTCTTTTAGGCACCGGGGTCTGCAGGCGCTCGCCCGGCGCCTCGACGATAATCAGAATCCTGGGCTTGCCGGAGCCGGGGTTGGTGGCGCCGGTGATAAACCGTTTGATGCGGAGGCGGCCGTGCAGTTGATCGTTGAAAATCGTGTAGACATAGTCACCGACCTTGAGTCGCTTCGGCTCGGACCCCGCCATGTGAAATTCGAACTCGTCGCGGCTACCGTCGTAGAGCGAATTCAGGGTCTCGATACCGGCTTTTGCCGGAATCGTCTTGGTGATGCCAAAGCTCATTGATCCGTCCCGTCAAACTAAAGCAGCGCCATGATAATTGACGATCCATACGCTCGGCAACAACCGCTGCGGCAGTTGATCCCGATCAATTACCGGGCATCGGGACGGGAATAAAATATTTATAGTTGTTATTACAAATGAGAATGATTAACATTTGCATTCGCATTTAAGTTTTAGTAATTTAGCCCCTGTAATCACTTTTATCCAGGAGATACTCAGCGATGTACCGCAATTTTGTCGCAAAGAAAATTCTGACCGTGGCGGCATTGTGCCTGTCTGTCGTGCTAAGCCAGGGCGTCGCCATGGCGCAGGAAGTCAATGTCTACTCGGCACGCAAGGAGGCCTTGAT
>CALJQI010000109.1 GCA_937980285.1 uncultured Gammaproteobacteria bacterium
GAGTACCGCCGCCTCTGGATCGGCTGGCAGCAGTGTGATATTGGCGATGCCGCCGACGTTTATGACCACGCGATCCTCGGTTTGCGAGCGAAACAGGAACTGGTGATAAGCGGGCGCAAGCGGCGCTGCCTGGCCGCCGAGTGCGATATCCTTGCGCCTGAAATCGGCGACCGTCGTGATGCCGCAAGCGGCGGCCAGTCGGTTCGGGTCTCCTATTTGCACGGTATAGGCCGGCGATGCATCCGGATTATGGCGAATCGTCTGGCCATGGCAGCCGACGGCGATCACGTCGTCGCGATCGATGGTGGCTGCCTGCAGGCTCTGGTTGACCGACTCCGCGTAGATCTCACCCAGTCGCGCATCCAGGCCGTAGAGCGCGTCGAGCGTGCTCGACTGCGCCTGGCACAGGGATTTCAGCGCCTGTCGGATGGCCTCGGGGTAGGGCGTGCTCTGGCTATACAGCAGCTGCGGCGGAAACTGGCTGAAATCGACGATGGCAACATCGACGCCGTCGAGACTGGTGCCCGACATCAGGCCGATGTAAATCTCGCTGCTGCGGGAATGACTCACTGCGAATTGTCGGCCAATGTGCGATCCATCAGGCGCAGCATCGACAGATAAACCTGGGTGTTTTCCTTGAAGTGAGAAAGATAGGTTTTGTGTACCGGTGTCGCTTCGGGCAGTTTGACGGTCAGCGGATTTCGGTGCGCGCCATTGACGCGAAATTCGTAGTGCAGGTGTGGTCCGGTTGCCACCCCCGAGCTGCCTACATAGCCGATGATCTGTCCCTGTTTGACCTTTTTGCCGCTGCGTATGCCGCGCGCATAGCCGCGCAGGTGGCCGTAGGCGGTGGTGTAGCGCCCGCCGTGTCGAATCACGATGAGACGGCCATAACCTCCTTTGTTGCCGGCGAAGATGACCTTGCCGTCGCCCGAAGCGCGCACCGGCGTGCCGCGTTTGGCGGCGTAATCGACCCCCTTGTGCGAGCGCCATTTTGACAGCACCGGATGCCAGCGCTTGTTGCTGAAGCGCGAACTGATCCGGGAAAAGTCGACCGGGCTACGCAGGAAGGCCTTGCGCATGCTCTTGCCTTCCGGATTGAAGTAATCGCTGTCGCCTTTCGGATCGGTGTAATAAACGGCACGGTAGGTTTTGCCGTTGTTGACGAATTCGGCGGCCAGGATGCGGCCGTTGCGAATCTTGAGGTCGTCCTTGTAGAGTTCTTCGTATACGATGCCGAAGCGATCACCGCTGCGAATATCGAGTGAAAAATCGATATCCCAGCCGAATATCCCCACCAGGTCCATGATGACGTCTTCGGGAATGTCCGCGTTGGCGGCGGCTTCAAACAGCGAGGTTTCGATCTTGCCTTCGCGATACACCGGGTAGGCGTCGAGCTGATAATTGATAATCTGGCTGCTGAAAGACTGCTCCTCATCGCGCTGGATCAGCAAGGTGCTGGTGATATCCGGGATGTACTTCATCTTGCGCAGGTTGCGATCTTCGTCCAGCAGTAGATGGATTTTCTGCCCCGGTTTGATATATCGCAGTTTCCTGGTTTGTTCGTTGAGGCGTGCAATCTTGTGCGTGGTGGTCGACGAAATGCCCAGTTTGGAAAAAATAGAGGCCAGGGTATCGCCCGATTCGATGGTTACGGTTTCCCAGGGATCCTGTTCGATTTCGGCTGCGGTCTGCTCGATTTCCTGCTGCAGCGTATCATCTGCCGCCGGCAGTGGCAGGGAATAGTGTAATCGCGCCAACTTGAGGGTAGAATCCGCTGCCTTGGCCGAGGGTTGCCAGTTCGATACGCTGAAACCGAGCAGCATGACGACGGTGGCGACGAGCAGTAATTTGATCAGGATTCCGGGGTGAAACGCGGGGCTCGAAGGCGCAAGCGTTTCAGACCTCGACAGGCGTGCGCGGTCTGATTTGAAATCAAGATCTTGAAAGCTCATTAGAAAATACGTCTAAGTTATTGGTTAAATAGAGATAATAGGGCAGTAATATTATCTCCAGAAAGGTATATAGCATGATTTCCGAAAAAGATGCAATGCAGCAGATAAAAAGAGGGTGCGATGAAATCCTGCTTGAGGCTGAATTGCAAGAAAAATTGAAGCGTGGGAAACCGTTGAGAATCAAGGCGGGTTTCGACCCGACGGCGCCGGATTTGCATCTCGGGCACACCGTGTTGATCAATAAAATGCGCCAGTTCCAGGACCTGGGGCATCACATCATGTTCCTGATCGGTGACTTTACCGGCATGATTGGCGATCCCAGCGGCAAGTCGGTCACGCGCCCGCCGTTGACGCCGGAGCAAATCCAGGAAAATGCCAGGACCTACCAGGAACAGGTTTTCAAGATACTCGATCCCGATGCCACCGAAATCTGTTTCAATTCGACCTGGCATGGGCCCAAATCCTCGGCCGACATGATTCGATTGGCGTCGCGGCATACGGTAGCGCGCATGCTCGAGCGCGACGACTTCAGCAAACGTTACAAAAACAACCAGCCGATTTCGATCCACGAGTTTCTCTATCCGTTGGTGCAGGGCTGGGATTCGGTCGAAATGCAGGCCGATGTCGAACTCGGCGGCACCGACCAGAAATTCAACCTGCTGGTGGGGCGCGAATTGATGAAGGCCGAGGGTATGGAGTCGCAGGTAATACTGACAATGCCGATACTGGAAGGTCTCGACGGTGTGCAGAAAATGTCCAAGTCGCTCGACAATTACATCGGCATCGACGATGCGCCCAACGATATGTTCGGCAAGATCATGTCAATCAGCGACGATCTGATGTGGCGTTATTTCGAACTGTTGAGTTTCAGGCCGATGCAGGAAATCAACCAGTTTCAGCATGACGTTCGCGAGGGCGCAAATCCGCGAGATATCAAATTTTTGCTGGCGCAGGAAATCATTACACGTTTCCATGACGCCGCAGCGGCGGATACCGCCAGGCAGGATTTCGTTAATCGATTCGCCAAGGGCGCGATGCCCGACGAAATGCCGGAAGTTACCGTCGATCTCGATCGGGATACGATCGGCATCGCCGCCGTGCTGAAGCAGGCCGGGCTTACCGCCAGCACGTCGGAAAGCTTTCGCATGATTCAGCAGGGCGCGGTTAAACTCGATGGCGATGTAGTTATCGAGCGACTTCGACATCTTCTGCACACCGTCGAGCCCCTCGAGGATCGGCATGGTCAGGATCACCTGCGGCTCCATGCCCTCGGCTTTCATCAACTCACGGCCCACCAGCA
>CALJQI010000110.1 GCA_937980285.1 uncultured Gammaproteobacteria bacterium
CCGCAGCGGGTCGCCCTGTTCCAGCATGACGTAGGTGGCCGCGATAACCGGCTCGACGACCAGCCAGCTTTCGATCATGTCGCCGAAATCGATAATGCTGACCACCTCGCTGCCGGCCTCGTCGACCAGCACGTTGGCGCGATTGGCGTCGTTATGAATGATATCGCGCCGCAGTTCTCCCAGGCGCGGCAGCACGCGCGCGCGGTAGCCGGCCTCGAAGTGCTCGACCAGCGCGCGCCGATCGTTACTGGTCAATAGCGGTTTGAACGAATCCAGCACTTCCATTGCATTATCCATCCGCCATAGCAGCGGTCTCTCCAGCGCCGGGTGCGCGAATCCTCGCAGCGCGTGATCGAGCCTCGCCAGGTCGCGGCCGAGATCTTCGAGCAGGCTTTGGCCGGGATTTTCGACATCTGCCAGCATGCGACCCTCGATGAACGGCAGCACGCGGCAGGCGTGCTCTTGCCCCGATTTGCTGTGCAGCGTTTCGATCAAATTGCCGTCGACCGACGCCAGCGCGGTCGCGACCCGGGGAAACACGCGCGCCTTTTCCAGCAGTTGAAATACCTGGTGCTGGCATTCCAGCATCGCCGGCGACTCCAGCGCATTGGCGATCTTGAACACGTGGCGGCGGCCTTTTTCGCCGATCAGGAAATTCAGGTCGCGCTCGCCGTCGAGCGCCTTTATCGGGCCTTCGAGCGCAAACAGCCGGCGGGCAATTTCGCCGGCTTCGGTCAAATCGAAATCAGGAAGCACGCAACTATCGGACATTGTTGGTAAATACTCGGGGTTATCGCCCAGGGTGAAGCCATTATGCCGAAATCGGCACTACAATCGGTTATTACCCTGCCGCGGAATGATTGCCGGCAGGGTATTGTACGCGATGTCGCAATTGATTAACTAGCGGTCGTGGACTGGAGCCGGCGCGGAATATATAGTCCGCCAAAACACAGGAGTTTCACATGTCGCTGCGCCTCGGGATCGACACCGGCGGTACCTTTACCGACGCGGTGCTGGTCGATGACGACAAACGGGTCGTCAACGCCGAGAAGAGTCTGACCACGCGGTTCGACCTGAGCCTCGGTATCGGCGATGTTATCGGCAAATTGCCGAAGAAATCGCTCGCCGAAGTCAACATGGTATCGCTGTCGACCACGCTGACCACCAACTCGGTGGTCGAAGACCTGGGCGCGCCGGTATGCGTGCTGCTGCCGGGCTACAGCTCGGAGCAGGTCAAGCAAAGCGGCCTGCTCGAAATCCTGCCGGCGCAATTCGTCGTTCGCCTCGAGGGCGGATACGACGCGGTCGGGCGCGAGCACCGGCCGCTGGACGAGGCCGCCGGGCAGGAGGCGATCGAGCGATTGAAAAACCAGGTGTCGGCGTTCGCGATTTCGAGCATGTTCGGCACGCGTAACTCCAGTCATGAAAACCGACTCAAGCGGCTGGTCACGGAGCTTACCGGCATGCCGGTCATCTGCGGCCACGAACTGGCGTCGAGCCTGGGCGCGCCGCGGCGCGCGCTGACCGCGGCGCTGAATGCGCGCATGGTGCCGCCGATCAAGGAGTTGATCGCCTCGGTGCAGAAAATACTCAAGCGCCATAAAATCGATGCCCCGCTGATGCTGGTCAAGGGCGACGGGTCGCTTGCAAGTCTTGAAAACGCGATCGAAAAGCCGATCGGCACGGTGCTCTCGGGCCCCGCCGCCAGTGTCATCGGCGCCTGCCAGCTGTCGGGCCTCGATAACGCCATCGTCGCCGACATGGGCGGCACCACCACCGATATCGCCATCGTCAGCAACGGCCAGCCGCAGCTCAGCGCCGACGGCGCCAACATCGGCGACTGGAAACCGATGGTGGAAGCGGTGCGCGTCAACTCGATTGGCCTCGGCGGCGACAGCGAGGTCCGTTTCGGCGGTCACAAGGGCCTGTCGGTGGGCCCGCGGCGGGTGGTGCCGACCAGCCTGCTGGCGCATCTCTACCCGGAAGTGACCGCCAAACTCGAGACCCAGCTCGACGGCATGGCGAGCGCGCGCAGCAATCGTTTCGTGATGCGCCTGGAAAACAACCAGGCGCTGCTGCAGCAGCTCAACACGGTCGAGCTCGAGGCCTGGGACGCGCTCTCGGAGAAACCGATCGAACTCGACGCCATCGTGCAGGAAAATCGTCTTTATGCGCGCGCGCTGGCCAAGCTGAAACGGCTTGGGCTGGCGATTTATAGCGGCTTTACGCCCTCCGACGCGGTCCACGTGCTCGGCATCAACTCGCACTGGGACCGGCACGCGGCGGAGCTGTCGGCACGCATCTGGATGCGGCAAATGCGCTTTCTCTACGGCTACGGCAAGTGGGACAGCGACGATGTCGAAACCGCCTGCCGCCAGGTCTACGACCTGGTGACCGCGTCGATCCGGCGGCTGCTGGTCGAAGTCGGTCTCAACGAATTCGACCTGACCGGCAATTCGAGCAAAACCAGCGGTATCGTCGACACCATTACGCGCATGGTCATCGGCAGCCATCAAAACCAGGGGCGCAAACCCCTGTTCAACCTCGACTTCGCCAGCGATTACCCGATCGTCGCGGTCGGCGCGCCGGCCGCGAGTTACTACCGGGATGTTGCCGATAGCATGTTTATCGGGCTGCATCTGCCCGAGCACGGCGATGTCGCCAACGCCTTCGGCGCGGTCATGGGCAGCGTGATCCAGCGCGCACAGGTCACCGTCACCCAGCCGCAGCACGGTACTTTCTGCCTGTTCCACAACGATCAGCCGAAAATCTTCGAATCGCTGGATGCGGCGCGCCAGGAGGCGCGCGACATCGTGGTCAGGATCGCGCAGCAAAAAGCCCTCGACGCCGGCGCCATCGATCCGACGGTAACGCTGGAATATGACGACGTGCA